>JAQCEJ010000145.1 GCA_027618475.1 Planctomycetota bacterium
ATTCGTGGGACTTCGAACATCCGCACATTCTCCCAAAGACAGCCCCGGCTTCCTATATCTTCACTGCTGAATGGCTCTGCATTCAGCAGTGCTCTTGCTGATATCGAAGACGAAGCACTGCTGACCCAAAGCTGTCAGCAGTGGCACCCGGCGCAAAACGAGGACGAACAAAGTCGTAAGCCGGAGCACGCCGGCAGTGGCACGTCTCTTCACCTCTCCACGCTGGGAGTGGGTTTTATCTGGTCCGTTGTCAGAGGTTTGCCGGCTTACTTCACCGTGTCGAAAGACTCCGGTATCATGGCTTTTGTGATTGCTGGTCTCTTTCTCCAGGAGAAATCGTCATGCGCTGGACTTCGTTGGGCTGCCGTTTGTTTGTCGTCGCGGTGTTTTTTGCGTCGGCTGCGATGCTCGATGCACAAGATCGTTCTAAAATTCCCGATGGAATCGACTATCAGGCCGACGTCGAATATGGCATGGGGGGAGAGGTGCCGTTGCATCTCGATCTGGCCCGGCCAAAAGAGGCGAAGGGGAAACTTCCCTGCATCGTCACCATCCACGGCGGCGCGTGGCACGGTGGAGACAAGAAGGGGCTTACGCCTCTGGTCTTGATGATGGCACAGCGAGGTTACGTCGCAGTGACCGTGCAATATCGGTTTTGTCCGCAGCATGTTTTTCCGGCTCAAGTGGAGGATGTGAAATGTGCCGTTCGCTATTTGCGGGCGCATGCGGAGGAATACTCGATCGATCCCGAACGGATCGGCGCGGTCGGTTTTTCAGCCGGGGCCCACCTGTCGATGATGCTCGGCACGATGCAAATCGAAGACGGACTTGAAGGGGAAGGGGGTTGGGGCGACCAGAGCAGCGGGGTGCAGGGGGTCGTCGCCTACTTCGGCCCGACCGATCTCGCGGCGGACGACCTTCCCGACGTGAGTAAGGGGCTGGTGAAAGATTTTCTCGGCGGGACAAAAAGCGAAGTCCCCGAGCAATATCGTCTCGCGTCCCCCCTGACCTACGTCAATAAGGGAGACGCCCCGCTGTTGATTCTTCAAGGAACGAAAGACCCGTTAGTGCCGCATACTCAGGCGATCATCATGGTCGATGCGCTGACTGCCGCTGAAGTCCCCGGTCGGGTCGAACTGATTCTTGGCGCCGGGCATGGCTGGGGCCCCCCCGATCAGCAGCGAACGATTGAAGAAACGTTCGCCTTCTTCGACCAGCACCTCAAAGAATAGTCGAGGGCCCAGAGTCCAGAGAAAGACAAACGCATTCGTTTTCCCATTTTTTCGGCCTAACCCCCAACCCCCAATCTCTAACCACCCGCGCAGCGAGGCTTTCCATGCGACTCGCCTTTTACACCTACAGCTACACTGACCGGCTGAAAATGCCGATTGCCGAATGTCATCCTTACATCGCCAAGTCGGGGTACACGAGTATCGACGTCTCGGGGACGTACGGTCCGTCGGAGGATCCCGCATCGTTTACCGACGAACTGCGAAATGAGACGCGCATGTCGTCCGAAACCGATGCGCTGCGCGTCGAAGCGATCATTACTCATGCCGATTTGACGGGATCGCTGCAAAACCCCGAGCGCAAACCGCTCGAGCTGATTGGTTCGACCGATCTGGCCGCCGCCGTGGGGGGAGACGTCGTCACGTTTCACATGGGAGGTCCGCGCAAGGATATCGCCCCGGAGAAACTCTGGTCGCTCGTCGTCGAGCATTTACAACAGGCATGCGACGATGCCATGAAACGACATGTGCGTATCGCCGTCGACGGCATCTGGCCCGAATGGATCAACGACACGCCCGATGCGCTCGAACGATTGTTCAAGGATGTCGACCGCATGAATATGGGTGTCAATTTCGATCCCTGTTATCTGACGTTGATCGACGTCGATCCCGCCGAGTTTGCCCATCGGTTTCACGATCGCATCTGGCACGCGCATCTGAAAGATCACAAGGGGAAATATCCGAAATGGACGCACCATATTCCCGGCGAGGGGGAGATGGATTATGTGAAGGTCTTCATGGCGCTGAAGGAGATTCGCTTTAACGATGCCGTCGCCGTCGAATGTTTTACAGATATGCCTTTCAAAGAGGCGTGCGATACGGGGTTCGCGGCGATGCAGAAAGCGGCGAAATCAGCCGGTACGGAGTTCGAATCGCGCGAGTAAACCGCACAATGATCATAGCGCTCTGCGTTGCGTCGCGGCTAACCTTCGGCCTCTCGCCTAAGCAATATTCTCGGAAAATTTGAAATAACCGAGAGCCGAGAGCCGCCGCTTGAGATACTGCCGCCATTCCTCTTCGGGCCAGCCCTGCAAAACGCCGAAAACAATGCAGCCCATCACGACCGAGGCGACGCGGACGACGGACATGGGAAGTTTGTAAACTTTAAGGTCGGCGAAAAATTCTTCAGAACTGCAATATTCACCGAACTTTCGCCGACAATAGAGTAATTCCATGCCGCAGAAATCTTTGCTCCATTCGTAATCGAACGGTCCGTATTCGACCCGGCGGTGCGTGACCCAGAAGGTGGTGCCGTCGAATCTCAGACCGTGATTCTGCATAATAAGACGCACCTGAATCGTATGAATTCGGCTGAGGGGAACACCCGCATCATTGTGACGAAAGCTGTTCCGCGAGAAGGCCGTTGCGAGAAAAGTAAGAAAAATTCATAGGGGAACTGGACAGGGAAAGATGAAATGATAAGAATCCTGTGGTTCTCGGCAATCCCGGATTTGGAATTCTTTCGGATGAAGAAATTCCACGTGCGGAAAACGCTTGACAAAGTGGAAAAACTTTACTAATCAGAGGCGAGATTTTGTCATTTTTACCGAATCAGGAGACGTTCTGAGCACTCGATCGCCGAAGAACACCGGGGCTCAACATGCCGGCGTCAGGATTGTTGCCGACAAGGGTGAAATGATTGTGTAGCGTAACAGCCGTTGATTGTCTGTATTGCAGGAGGTCCGAAATCGGGTTTCCATAGATTGATGAGTCGAGGGAGTCATATTTTCGGTCGATTCAACGGGCTGGGAATGGGTTTTCACTATCACTACTACTGAGCAGGTTCACACGATGTTGATTACACGCATGAAAAACGAGATGTCTGGCCAGGATCTCCTCTTGTGGACGGAGTCTGGAAATGTCGCCGGAGAGGTTCTGATGAACTCGTTGTTTGTCGTCGGCGCCCGTCGTAAAGACGATGACGACGAGGCGGAAGAACTTGAAGGGGAGAGCGACGACGACGATGACGACGACTTCGACGACGACGAACTTGAAGACGATGACTTCGACGATGAAGACTTCGAGGACGAGGACGAATTCGAAGAAGAGGAAGAAGAATTCGAAGACGACGACGATGATGAAGATGAAGACGATGACTTCGACGACGATGACGACGAAGACTACTAAGAACATCTGAGACCACATGGGTCGTCTTGGGATCACCCGACACTGATTTGGGGTGCCGCTGGTGCTTCGCTTTGACCGGTTTGTCGTGTGGTTTTGATGAGAAATGGATAATCGACGTGGGGATGCCGGCTGAACAGATCGCGGAAAGCGTTCGATCGATTCAGCAGGTCTGGTCTCGGACCCCCCGCGTCGGTCTCATTTTGGGGACCGGTCTCGGCGGGCTCGCCGAGCAGATCGAAACCGACGCCGTTATTCCTTACGGCGAGATTCCTCATTTTCCCGTTTCGACGGTGCAGTCGCACGCCGGGCAACTGGTCTGCGGCACGCTCAGCGGTCTTCCCGTTGTCGCCATGGAAGGCCGTTTTCATTACTACGAGGGTTATTCGCTGGCTCAGGTTACGTTCCCCGTCCGTGTGATGAAGGCGCTGGGGGCGGAACTCCTCGTCGTGACCAACGCGGCGGGAGGAATGAATCCGCAGTATTCTCTTGCCGATGTGATGATCATCGAAGATCACATCAACCTTATGCCCGAGAACCCGCTGCGCGGCCCCAACGACGATTCGCTCGGCCCCCGTTTCCCTGATATGTCGGCTCCCTACGATCGTGAGCTGATCGGGCTCGCGGGACGCCTGGCGATGGAACTGGGAATACCGCATCAGCAAGGGGTCTTCGTAGCGGTCCCCGGACCGAATCTCGAAACCCGTGCCGAATATCGCATGTTGCGGCAGTTGGGAGCCGACGCCGTCGGTATGTCGACCGTCCCGGAGGTATTGGTCGCCGTCCATGCGGGGCTAAAGGTGCTCGGCCTGTCGATCGTGACCGATATCTGCCTTCCCGATGCATTAGAGCCGGTCGAGATCGAAAAGATTCTCGCGGTCGCGGCTCAGGGAGGAGAATGCCTGTCGCGTTTGATCCCCCGTGTGTTGGCCGAGTGGGGCAAAAGCTGATCCGGTTAGACGTGCCGGCCTCTTGATCGATCCTGCATCTCGTCTTCATCAAACCTGAATATTTTCTGAGTATTGGTCAATCAGAAAATGAACGGGTCTGGGGGAGAATGAGAAGTGGCGATGAGAAGCACCGCATCTTGTCGATTGATACGCAGCGGGCAAATTGCGCTCGGCGTGATCGCGCTCGTGGGACTGACGGCATTCTCATTCAGTCTGTCACCTTCCGAATCGAGTACACCCGGCAATATGCCGCCAACGCCAAGCGTACATCCGACATCTCTCGAAACGGAAACGAAGAACACCGACTGGCCGAATTTATTTGGACCGACGCATCTCGGTTTGTCCTCCGAGACCGGGTTGAATCTCGACTGGCCTGCTGAGGGACCGCCACGAAGATGGAGCAAGCCGATCGGCAGCGGCTACAGTTCACCCGTCATCGGCGATGAACATCTCATCGTGTTTCACCGCGTCGGTGATGACGAGGTCGTCGAGTCGTTCGATCCCGAAACCGGAGAAACCGACTGGCGTTTTACGTATCCGACCGCGTATGTTTGCCGGTACGAATACAGCAACGGTCCCTATAGCACGCCGGCGATCGATGACAACCGCGTTTACGCCTGGGGAGCGGAGGGAAGCCTTCATTGTCTCGATCTCGACACCGGTGAAGTCGTCTGGCGTCGTTCGCTCAGCGAAGATTTCAGCGTACCCGAAAATCTGTTTGCCGTCGGGACGTCGCCGTTAATCGAAGGGGAATTTCTGATACTCAATGTCGGCGGCAAGGAACCAAATACAGGGATCGTTGCTCTCGACAAATCGTCCGGTGCAACCGTCTGGTCGGCGACGTGCGATGCCGCCGGCTATGCGACACCGATCGGGGCGACCATTCACGACCGGCGGTATCTGTTCGTATTCACGGCTGAGGGGTTGGTCTCGCTCGATCCGGCGGATGGCCGTGTCTGGTGGCAGATTCCGTTCAAGTCGAAAGTGGTCGACACCGTCAACGCCTCTTCGCCGGTGGTGTGGAACGATCTGGTGTTAGTGACCATCGGCCCTGGTCCCGGAGCTTTGTGCGTGCGGATTCTTCCCGACGGTTCGTACGAAGAAGTCTGGCGCGACCGGCGTGCCATCGACAGCACTTTTAATAATCTGATCTGTCATGACGGATATGTCTATGGTTTTTCATCGCGCCGCAACCACGCGGCTGGTTTTCGCGCCGTCGACATACGAACGGGTGAGGTGATGTGGGACTGGTCAACGGATGTCAGCCGTGGGGCTTCGCTGTGGGTCGACAATCGCTGTCTGATGATCGGCGAGTACGGAGCCTTGGCATGGTCGACGCCGATCCGCACGAGTTGAGAGTCCGCTATCTTTCGAGCGAGCCGCTGTTTCAGCCACCGTGTTACGCTGCCCCGGCGTTATCGAACGGTTTGCTCTACATCCGCGACGAGAAGCAGATCGCGTGCTTCGAATTGCGGAATGAGAAACGAGTTGAAATAAACGCGGCAGCTCACCCGCGTGCTCGCTGAGTGGAGCCGGGGTTGAGGTTGGCTTTATTTGCCCCGTTCCTTCTTCAGCCTCGAAGAGGCGGCCGTCAATAGCCTGGGGCGGAAGCCCCAGGAACTGTGACGTTTCAACATGCCAAGCCCCAAAGGGGCGACAGATATCGCGGCTGTCGTATTCATCCCACAAATATCATTCGTCGTACTGCATCTCGTGCCGGTTCAACAGTTCGAGAAATTCCTGCTGGAATGTTTGCCGACGGTGATGTTGCTGCTGGTTGGCGATGTATCGTTTCACGCGTGAAAAATCCGAGAAACTGACGACGAATGCGCCGTATCCCGTCCGCCATGCAAAAGATTGCAGGTCGTGAAACGTCTCGTGAACCCATTTGGATGAATTCGCCTTGACGAATCGGACGAATTCCGACATCGCCATCTCTTTATGAAGTGAAATCAACAGATGCGTGTGATCCGCTATGCCTCCGGCGGTCAGCAGTCTGCCGCCGTGATTGGCAACGCCGTCTATATAGTCATAAAGTATGGGACCGAGGTCGTCGGTGATAAACGGATGCTGGTTCTTCGTGCTGAAGTCGACGTGGACATGCAAGCTGACAAACGATTGCGCCACGATCTGTCACCCCTTCGGGGTTAGCGGTGGTGAATCGAACACGACCCTGGGGCTTCCGCCCCAGGCTATTGACGGCCGCCTCTTCGAGGCTGAAGAATGAATCGTGAGGCAGGCGAATACTCGTCATCCTCTCAAACGAAAAAAACCGTAACGCAATCTCGTGATTGCGTTACGGTTCATTTTAGCAATTTATAGAAACTTTACTGCGCCGGCGGTACATACCCGGGAGCCGCGAAGAATGTCGCGATTTCGGCGCCGTCTTCTTCGTTCCAGACTTTGATCTGACCGCTGAAGCTGCCGGCGGCGAGCATTTTCGTTGCCGGGTTGTAGGCGATGCAGTAAACCCAGTCGGTCAGTCCGGCGTAGCTGCGGACAGCGGCACCGTCGGCGACGTTGTGCAAGCGGGCGTTCTGGTCGGCACTGGCGCTGAACAGCTTGCCGTCAGCCGTCGCCTGGATGCGGAAGACTTCGTTGCCGAAGCCGCCGATGGCGCGAATCTGCTGGGCGTTGGCAGGGTTCCAGGCGCGAATCTGTTTGTCGCGACCGCTGGTGAGCACCTGCTGACCGTCAGCCGAGAAGGCGACGCCGAAGACCGGTTCACCATGTCCGTTGAAGGTCACGAGCGAATCGCCCGTTGTCGTGTCGAAGACTTTCGAGGTTTTATCGCGGCTGGCCGAAGCGATTTTCGTCGCGTCCGGCGACCAGGCCAGACCCATCACCCAGTCGGCATGATCTTCGATCTGCAGTTGCTGCTTGCTGGTCGCGACTTCGTAGACGCGAATTGCCCGGTCGGCTCCACCGGCGGCGAGACGCGTTCCATCCGGACTGAACTTGATCGCGAAGACGGCATCGTCCGTGCGAACCAGATCGGCCTTCAGGGCTCCGTCAGCGACGTTGAACAGCTTGATCTCACCGATCTGACCCGGCGTACCGGCGGCAACTGCGAGCGTCGTGCCGTCAGGGCTGAAATCGAGATCGTAGACACGTTCGGCGACGTTGGTGATGCGGCGGATGATCGCGCCATCTTTCGGATTGTAGAGAATGACTTCATGGTAGCCCGAACTCGCCAGAATCGTGCCGTCGGGGCTGAACACGGCGGCTGTGACAGGAATCGGGACTCGATAAGCTTCCGGAGCACTCGGCTGCGGCAGCTTCGGCATAATCGCAATCAGCGGGGCGGTCGCATCCAGACCGGCATCGAGTACGGCACCCGTGTCGATCCATTTCTTGATTGTCGCCTTTTCTTCGTCGGTCAGCGGGTCGGCGTCTTTCGGCATCGAACCATCTTCGACGAGAATGTACAGCAATGAGTTGTCTCCTTCGCCGGCGATGAACGATTCACCCGATTCGCCCCCCTTCAAGATGGCGGCGAACGATTCCATGTTGAATCGGCCTTTGGCCGTACGGGCATTGTGACAGGCCAGGCATCGTTTGGCGAAAATCGGGGCGACGCTCTCGGCAAACGAAACCAGCTTGCCGTTGCTGATCAGCAGCGATTCGAATTCCCGCTGTTTGGTCACCGCTTCTTCGGTGACAGCGGCTAAAGCGGTTTCGGCCCCATCAAGTTGCGGCTTGAACGTATTCACAGCTGCTTCCGCAGCTGTCACCTGTTCCGGGCTCTTGGCGATCACATCTTTATTGGCGGCGATCACTTTTTCCGTTTCCGCAGCAACCGCTTGCGCATCGGCGGCGGTCTTGGCTGCGACTTCGGCGGCCTTGACGGCTTCTTCCGCTTTCTTCGCCGCTTCTTCGGCCGCTTTCTTGGCGGCCTCGGCAGCGGCAGCGGCGTCGGCTGCAACCTTATCAGCGGCGGTCTTGGCTTCGGCCGCCTTTGTTGCGGCGTCTTGTTCGGCTTTGTATTTCTCTTCGGCCTGTTTGAGGTCGGCTTCAGCTTTCGCGAGGTCGGCCTTCAACTTGGCCAGCGTGTCGGCCAGCGTCTTGGCGTTGGCCTGGGCGGCGTTCAAGGCTTCCTGAGCGGCGACCTGACGGGCTTTGGCTTCGTCCGCCTGCTGTTTGAGAGTCGCTTCTTTTTGTTCCGCTTCGGCGTCCTGCGACCAACTGGAAGCGGGAACCAGACACATGCACCCGGCAACCATCACTACGGCGAACAGGCGAGACAGCAATTGACGATTCATGAATCAGCCTCTTTGTCTTGTGGAGACATTAGACCGATGAGTAACACCACTTCGTGAGTTACTCATACGCGTGGAAGGATTAGGAAACTCAGGCAGGATATCCGAAATGAAAACGAACCCGGGGTTGGCGTCGCGTTTGGCGTTCCCCAAGTCGGTTCACAAACCGGATATTCATATTACATTAGCATCCCTTGATGAGACGCCGTTGTCAAGATGTCCGCAGGGTTCCGGGTCGGAAGTTCAGAGAATCGGCAGAAGCCTTGAGGATTGCGCAGAGGCCGGTCCGGTCGTAACGATTGTGATCGCCTGTCCGTTTCCAGCCGAATCCAGAGGGGATCGTTCCCGCCGAGGAGAGCCTACCACACCAGGAACGAAGAGACCGTTTTTTTGATCTCACAGCAGATCACAACAACAGAAAACGGTGTTACGCTCTTCTCCGCGGACTCAGCGATCTCTGCGTTTCAAAAAAGAAGAAGAATTTGAAACGCAGAGGTCGCGGAGAGTCACCAGATTTTATGCGTTTTCTGTGTTTTTTTGCGGCCAACTGAATAAGAAGTCTTGTGGTGACGTTCTGGCTTAATGGCAGAACTTAGACATATGACATGTCTTGACCGCAATAATAGGAATCGGATTTCATCCCTCTCCGCGCAGCACAAAATCGGCCTGAAAACAGGGGAAGAGAGACGCGGCACCTACGAGCTTCGTAAGAGGTTCGAGCGGGGCGTTCGACAATCAGATTCGCACTTCGAAGTCCCCCCGGCGTTCCAGACGGCAACGCCGTCGAACGGGGGAGTTACACCAAATTATTTGCGATGGCGGATTTTTGCCCGATTGCGACGTTTTTTGCGGCCGAGTTTTCGGCGACCTTTGCCAGTTTTCTTAACTCCCATGCCAACACTTTCCGCGCGAAATTCGATAATTGGTCGTTCGTTGTGATGATGGACGGAGCAGAGAGCACATATTCCCCGCTCAACGGCCGATTCGTCACTCTAACGACTCCCGAGTCGCGAGACAAGAGACAAGAGGCTGGAATCGTAACTCGAATTGGTGAGAGGGGAAGGGGTTCGGCAAACGACGAATACCTTCGAGTTCAATTACCCTCCGTCAGATCGTGTCGACGCGACATAATCACTTAACATCTCCAAATTCCTGCTGAAAACGTCGCTGCCGAGAAATCGGTCATTTTCTGTGAATTTCTGATCACCCGGAAGCTGCCTGCCGTTGAGCTGGCTCACCCAGCGACCCTTGTCATCCAAATCGCCAATTATTTTTCGGACCTCTTGTTCCCGATTTTTCGCAGACGTTTTCTGACCGGACGAATTGAGTTTACCGACGACCAGCGTTTCGTATTCTTTTTTCAACCGATCCAACTTCGACGAAACCTTCCAGCCGTAATGATCGGGGAGGTTTGTATCGTCGTAAGTGAGAAAATACTCCCATTTGCCGTTGACCTGTCGGCGGTTCATGTACAACGGCGTATTGGTTTCGAGTTCGTAGTAACGTGCCAGCCGTCCGTCGGGGAGTTTTGATGTTTCGAGATACGCCATCGCCCGTGGAATCGGCTCGAGATACTTTTTGTCGCCGGTGAACCGATAGATCTGCATCAAGGTGGCGATGACATCTTGCGATTCGCTCCCCGTAATCGCCGGGGGCTCGAATCGCCGAGCCCAGATCGGGTGCATGTCATAGCTATACTGTTGAGCCCACGCCGGCTGCGGATCGGGGAGCTGCGCGAGAATCAGAAAGTCCCCCAGCTTTGTCAACGCCTGCTTGAAACGTTCGTCGCCGTAGACTTCGTAGGCCGCTTCGAGCGTCGTCGCGACGGTACCGGCGAGGCCGTCGTTGAGCGTGTACATGTCCCAGTAATTCTTGATTCTTCCTTCGGTGCGCCAGTCGTACGAGGGAAAACTCGCCGGTGTGATCGGCTGCGCATCGACCGGCCCTGTCCAGACCTGGGGAAAGCCTCCATTGGCAAACTGTGCAGCGAGCAACGCATCGAGAGCGATGCGAGCCGTTTCGTGAATCGCTTTGTGTTTGAACCGGTGAGCGAGATCGGCGCGAACCATCAACTGAATCGCCGTCTGCGTCTGACCATCGTCGAGCGAGGAATTATTTTTTCCGCCCCCTTTGGCGTTACGATAGTCGGCGACCTTTTTTCCGCGAGGATTGAAATCGATGCAGTTTGTCCACCCGCCCGATTTCAGTTGACCGTAGATGAGTGCCTCGGCCGCGGCGGTCGCCGCGTCGAGATAGAATTGATCTCCGGTGGCGTCATACGCCTTGAGATAGGCCAACCCAACCGTCGGCGTCCCCGGCGGCTGCACCCAAATCTGATCGGCATTCGCTTCGCCTTCACCCCATCGCTTCTTGAGGTCGAGCGTGTAGTAATAAACATACCCGCCGTGCGACGCGACCTGCGTGCTGTAAAACTCAGCGGCTGTGCGCATCGCAGTTTTGGCGTCATCGACGAGCCGGGTATCTTGACAAATCGCCGAGCGTGCAAGAATGATAAGTATTCCGCAGAGACACAAGGATCGAGAATTGGAATTCACGTGAAGCGAGCCTCGTTAGAGAGAAGGGATTTACAACAGCCGTCGATTGCCGACCCTTTGTTTATAATGGAATCATCAACGAAACCCAAGGAAAAATACGATGCCCCGATGGATAGAAAAACCGACGATCATCACCGCCGCCGGGAACAAACCGAAGCAGATTGAAGAATACGTCGGCCGTGTCAACACCGGCCGCGAGCATATCAGCGTCGCCCGCATGATCTCTCCCGGCGGCTGGATCGAACCGGCGCAGCAGCCCGAGTTCGAAGAAATCACGGTTGTCCTAAAAGGAACGCTCGTCGTCGAATGCGCTGATGAGCGATTCGAGGTGAAAGCAGGGGAGGGGATCATCACCTCCCCTGGCGAGAAGGTGCGCTACAGCACACCGGGAGACGAAGGGGCCGAGTACATCGCCATTTGTTTGCCGGCGTTTTCCCCCGCGACAGTGCATCGCATTGATGAATAGCCGGCACTTCAAACCCTCTCCCCGCGGGAGAGGGTCGCCGCGCAGCGGCGGGGGGAGGGGGGGCGCGTTCGATGATCGATCGCGAGCAAAAACGAATCAACGTCGCCCGGTTCCCCTCACCCGGATGCGGTGCATCCGACCTCTCCCACGGGGAGAGGTGAAGATCAAACCCTCTCCCCGCGGGAGAGGGTCGCCGCGCAGCGGCGGGGGGATAGGAATGACGAAGGCCTAATGACGAATGTCTAACGAAATCCCAATGAGGCTCCGTCAAAACCTCTTAAGAATAGTGAATAGGCAGGCGAGTTGAGTCCACCCCAGGAAA
>JAQCEJ010000146.1 GCA_027618475.1 Planctomycetota bacterium
TAGGGGTTGGGGATTGGGGGTGAGGCATTAAAACCCTCTCCCGTCGGCGGGAGAGGGGAGGGTGAGGGTGCCTTTCTCTGTTCCGTTGTTTTCGACGTGCGAAAGTCGATGAACCCTCAAAGTCACCCTCACCCGGCCTGCGGCCACCTTCTCCCGGAGGGCGAGAGTTTTTCGATCCCGGCTGCGGGAGAGGGTTATTTGAAACCCTCAATGCTGCAACCTTATTTCATTGGGGCATTGGGAATTCGTTCGTCATTCGGATTTCGACATTCGTCATTCCCCCTTCCCGCAGAGGGGGTTCGAGTTGACTCTGCCTGCTTCAGCGGCGAGACTATCAGGAAGCGGAAAGGCCGAACCTTGCGGGGGGCGTTTCCGTCCTTCAGTCGAGACCGGCACGGGATGAACAGGACGTTCTAACGGTCTCGACAGGTTTCACGACGAACCCCCCTGACATCAAAGGGAACACCATGCACTCCCACTGCTCCTTCCTCCGCCTTGCCGGTCTCTTTATAGCCATTTCGGGTCTTTTGTTCGGAAGGGCCGAATCGCGCGCGCAAGAAATCACCGAACTCGTCGGTCACTCCAGCGACGTCTACACGCTCGAATTCACCCCCGACGGAAAATGGCTCGTCACCGGTGCCTTCGACAACACGCTGAGACTGTGGGATCTCGCCACGGGGAAGAGCGTTAAGGTGATGTCGGGGCATACCGGGCTCGTTTTGACCGTGGCGATTTCGAAGGATGGAAAAAAAATCGCCTCCGGTTCGACCGACAACACGATTAAGACGTGGGAAATTCCCAACTCCGAACCGCTCGCCAACCTCACCGGACACACCGGAGCCGTGACGGCGTTGTCGACGAATGCCGACGGCACACAGTTGCTCACCGGGGGGGAAGACAAGCTCCTTAAACTTTGGAATCGTGCCGATGGACAACTCCTCCGCGACATCCCCGGCTCGACCGCCGTCATCACCCGCGTCGCGGTTCGCAACGACGGTGTGCAACTTGTCGCCGGCGATCAAACGGGCGTGGTGAGGCTGTTCAATCCGGCGGATGGTGCACCGCTCGGTGTTATCGGCGCACACGCCGGTGAAATCACCGGGTTGCGTTACGCGGGGAATCAAACGTATCTGCTGACCGCCGGTGCCGACGGGCTCGTCAAACGCTGGCCGCTCGACATCCCCGCCGCGAAACCGTTTCCCGGACACACCGCCGCCGTCACGGCGTTTCGGCTGAGTCCCGACGGCACGAAAGGGGTCTCGGCGTCGGCCGACAAGACCGTTCGCATCTGGTCGGTCGCCGAGGCGAAAGAACTGCTGCAGCTCGCCGGTCATACAGAGGCTGTCTCTACCGTTGTCTTCAGTCCGAACGGAGCCCAGATCGCCACCGGAGGTCTCGACAAAATCGCCCGGCTGTACGACGCCGCGTCCGGAGCCGTTGTGAAGGAATTTTCCGTGCAAGCCACCCCGATTACGCAACTCGCGATCAGTGCCGATGGGCAACAACTCGTGATCGGCGATGCGGGAGCGTCGCTTAAAATCTACAAAACCGCCGATGCGACCGAACAAGTCGCGCTCGCGGGTCACGCCGGTGCGATTAACGGATTGACGTTCTCGCCCGATGGTGCGCAGATTCTCTCGACGTCGGCGGACGATCAGAACGTCCGCATCTGGACCGCCGCTGACGGTGCCGCCGCCCGCACGATCGACGCCGGTGCCAAGATCGCATCGCTCGGCCTGCTCGCCGATGGAACGCAACTCGCGGTGGCCGTCACCGGTGAGGCGAACAGCGTTCGACTCTTCAACGTCGCCGACGGTGCCGATCTCGGCACGCTCGCCGGTTTCCCCGCCGTCGTCACCGCGTCGTCGTTCTCAGCCGATAAAACAAAACTCGCAACGTCGTGCACCGACGGTGTTGTGCGCGTCTTCGATCTCGCGACGAAAAAACAGTTGCAGCATTACGTGCATCATCAGGGAGCGAGCCACGCCGTCTCCTTTTTACCCGATCACAAAACGTTGATCTCCGCCGGCGACGATGCGACGATCGTGCAAGAAACGGTTTCGGTGCAGATGTTTCATGTCGCCGACGAAGGGCGCGTGAACGATCTCGCCGTGCAGTTGAATGCCAACCAGCATGCAACCGCCGGTGCCGATGGCGGGGTCAAACTTTGGAATTCCGATAACGGAGCCCCCGTTCGCGCCTATGCGGGGCATCAAGGCCCGGTCCTCGCGGTGACGATCGACAACGCCGCGCAGCAGATCGCCTCGACCGGCAGCGACAAGCTGCTGATGCTCTGGAAGTTCGACAACGCTCAGGCCCAGAGACGTGTTGAACTCCCCGCTGAAGCGAATCGCATCTCTTACAGCGACGATGGGAAAAAGCTGGTCGTTGCGACGGCGGAAAATACGGTGCTCGCGTTCGATCCCACGCCGCCGAATCCGCAGCCCGCCGAACCGCCGGGGCTCGAACCGTCGCAGACGCTCGCCGGCCACACCGCCGCGATCACCGCGCTCAAGTTCGCTCCCGACAACAGCACGCTCGTCACGTCATCGGCCGATGGATCGACGAAAAGCTGGTCGGTCGCCGCCGCCGGGTTCGTCGCCAACTTCACCGGCCATTCGTCGCAAATCTACAGCGTCGTGTTCAATGCCGACGGCACTCAGCTCATCTCGGCGTCGAACGACAAAACCGTTCGTCTGTGGAGCCTCACCGAAAATAAGGAACTCAAGACGATCACCACGCAGCCCGCCGGTGTCTATTCGGTCGTGCTGTCGTCCGACGAAAAAGAGTTGATTCTCGGCACGGCCGACAACGCCGCCCGTGCGATCAACATCGAGAGCGGTGCAGAAGTCCGCCGGTATCAGGGCCCCGACCAGCCGGTCTACACGGTGGCGATTTCACCCGACGGCCAGACGGTCGCGGCGGGAGGGGTCGGCCTCGGCGGCCCGCGAAAAGTCTTCCTCTGGAACATCGCCGGCGACCAGCCTCAGAAGATTCTCGAAGGACACAAAGACGACATCTACCGCGTGGTCTTCAACCCCTCCGGCAACCGGTTACTCTCGATCGGGTACGCGGGGAACATCAACATCTGGGATCCCGCCGCCGGAACGCCGGTCTTCCAGCATCGCCTGCCGATCATCTCCTACTCAGCCACCTACGCTCCTGAAGGAGACCGCATCGCGATCGCATCGCACGACGGGAAAGTGTATCTGCTGACGCTGCCGGCGGAAGCGCGGTAGTCTTCTGTAGCTGGCCTCTATGAGGCCGGACCGAGGTGGAGATGTCGGCAACGCAAGGCCATCTTCTCTTCACCTCTCCCCGTGGGAGAGGTCGGCGGCAATGCCGCCGGGTGAGGGGTGGAGTGGACGTCGATACGTCATTGCCCATCATCGAGCACGATCTCGCCCTTCTCCTCAGTGGGAGAGAGTTCGAGTTGAGTCTGCCGGTGAGACCACCCGTGAACTCAGAAAACGTCAATCTTCATTTCTCACGGCGCGCAGAGCCGTGGAACGAATGAATTGGGGGGAGCTTTGTCGTGTAATGTCAATCGGGGAACCCGGCACGGTCTGTGAGGCCGGACCAAAGTCGCAAACCTCCAGCGATTACTCCGGCGGTAAGACGTCGGGTTCGATCTGATAGGCGTCGGACAGGGTGTTCGTCAGATTGAACAACCCGGCGATGGCCAGCACTTCGCCTAAGGATTCGCGATCGAGGCCGAGTCTGAGGACTGCGGCGGTGTGTGAGTTGATGCAGTACGCGCAGCCGTTCGTCGCCGAGACGGCGAGGGCGATGATTTCCCGCGTGAGGGGGTCGAGTTTCGATTCGCGGCCGGCCGCTTCGGGGTGCATCCACGTTTTGAGCTGCGTCCAGACGCTTTGCAATAGCTCAGGATTCGTCGCCAGTGTCCGCCAGATGTTCGGAACGAAGTCGATGTTCTTTGTCTTCTTGATGTCGGCGTAAATCTCGGCCACAAGGCCGGACGCGTCGGCTTCGGCGACAGGGGTAACGGTCGCCGTGCGGCGAATGGGGGGAGATGATGTCATGGAAATCCTCATGAACGGTGTCGATTCGTTGTTTGATCCAACTTGCGAATCGAAGAGCGATTCGATTGCTGTGTGCTGGTGAATGTTACTCGAATCTTAGAACGGACACCAAGTGTGGATATCATTCGGGCTCGTGTGAATGGAGACGGTGGTCGTTCTATCGCGCGAGAAAAACTGTTCGCTGGGCAGCGTGGGGCGTACACGATAAGATTCAGGTTTGCCGTCGCAATTCGGCTGATGCCCCTCGAGATCTCGAAGAACGGAAGACGTTTTCCTCATGCATACTGTTCTGACTTGCTCACTTCATGGCGAAACGTATGCGATCGACCGGTTGCAGAATCTGAGTGCGGCGGGGAAACCGCTGCTCGCCGGGTACGATCTCGCCGCGATCAAATCGACGTTTACTCCCGACATCGTTCGACAGCGCAACGAACGATCGATATGGAAATTCTGGGAGGTGCTGCCGGTTGCGTCGGCGGCCGATGCGATTTCGCTGGGTGAAGGTGTGACGCCGTTACTCCAATGCGAACGGCGGGGTGAGTTCTCGGATTACTCGCAGTTGTACATCAAAGACGAATCGTTTAACCCGACGGGGAGTTTCAAGGCACGAGGAATGTCGGCGGCGGTCACGCGGGCTGTTGCGCTCGGGGCCAAGGCGTTCGCTTTGCCGTCGGCGGGAAACGCCGGGGGAGCGGCGGCGTATTATTCGGCCAAAGCGGGGCTGCCGTGTTACGTTTTTATGCCCGAAGATACTCCCGAAGCGAACATCGACGAAGCGGTGGTCGCAGGGGCGAACGTGTTTCTCGTCAACGGGTTGATCAGCGACTGCGGCAAACTGACACGGCAGGCGTGCGAGCGATTCGGCTGGTTCGATCTTTCGACACTCAAAGAACCGTTCCGACTCGAAGGTAAGAAAACGATGGGGTACGAACTCGCCTTCGACATGGCTGCCGCCTCGGGCTCGTCGTCGCTGACGCTCCCCGATGTGATTTTCTACCCGACCGGCGGCGGGACGGGACTGATCGGCATGTGGAAAGCATTCGACGAAATGCAGCAACTCGGCTGGATCGGCAGCGAACGGCCGCGCATGGTCGCTGTGCAGGCGGAGGGTTGTGCCCCGATCGTGAAGGCGTTTCGCGACGGTGTTGAGAGTGCGCCGCTCTTTCCGAATGCCCACACAGTCGCGTCGGGGTTGCGCGTCCCCGCGGCGGTGGGAGATTTTCTGATGATCCGCTGTTTGCGCGAGAGTCGTGGGACCGCCGTCACCGTTACCGACGCCGAGTTGATGCAAGGGGTCCGCGAGATCGCCGCGCGGCAGGGAATCTACGCCTGCCCCGAAGGAGGTGCGGTCTGGGCCGCCGCGAAACAATTGACGGCGACCGGCTGGCTGAAACCCGACGAGCGGATCGTGCTGTTCAACACTGGAACGGGACTGAAGTACAATCACCTGCTGAAGGCCGAGGGATTAACGCGTCTGGACCATACGAGTGCAAGCGTGATGGACGAGATAGCGAAGCGGGTGTGAGGCAGACCCTCGTTCCCAAGCTCCCGCTTGGGAACGCAAGTCTTCGCAGCTCCGCTGCGCTGGTCGCCGAGAAACACTTGGATTACTGTGAGCGAATCATGAAAATTCTTCCGATACGACTCACTGACGATGAATACATCGCCCGTCTGCGGAGAGGCATCGATCAATGGGATCGGTGGAAATACGTGTCAGTTCCTGTTGTGCTTGCGGTCGTCGCCTTCATGGGGTGGGGCTTGGCGGAAGGAGTGCAGAAAATGATCATGATGGCTCAACCCGGAAACGTACCGAATGCTTGGACGGGGATCATCCTTGGCGGCGCCATCGGCATTTCGATTGGCTTTTTTATTCAGATACTGCTCAATAGTTTTTTTGCACCGCTACTTCACAGCTACCGCACAGAACGACTGCTGCTGAAGTATTACGATGCCGTACATGATGCGGAGGATGTGTACCAGGGAAACGTCGATTGACGGTGCAGCGGAGCTGCGAAGACGTGCGTTCCCAAGCAGAGCTTGGGAACGAGGTGTCCTCACCCGGAAGTGAGAGGTGAAGAAGTGCCTCGTAGCTCAAAGGGGACTCAGCCCTCGCCGTTGCTCTCGTGATTCGATATCATGCTTGAGAATAGCGGAGTCATTTTGCGCGCATCGCGCGAACATCAATCACGAAATCGAGGCCGAGATGGCGGTATGTTTGGTGACGGGAGGAGCCGGGTTCATCGGCAGTCATTTGTCCGAATTGCTATTGGCTGAAGGACATTCCGTCCGCGTGCTCGATAATCTTTCGACCGGGTCGCTCGGCAATCTCGAGGCGATTGCGAATCATCCGCAGCTCAAGATCATCTCGGGGTCGATTACCGATCCGCTGGTGATCTCCGAAGCGGTCGCCGGAACCGACGTGATCTATCACCTCGCGGCGGCGGTGGGAGTCAAACTGGTCGCCGAAGATCCGGTGCGCACGATCGAAACGAATATCTATCCGACCGAAATGCTGCTGCGGATGGCCGTGCAGGGAAAGCAGCGGTTTTTTCTCGCCTCGACGAGCGAAGTGTACGGGAAGAATCCGAAAGAACGCTGGACCGAAGAAGACGATCTGCATTTCGGACCGACGTCGAAACCGCGCTGGGCCTACGGATGTTCGAAGGCGATCGATGAATTTCTCGCGCTCGCCTATCATCGCAGTTACAAACTGCCGGTCGTGATCGGGCGTTTCTTCAACGTCGTCGGTCCGCGTCAGGTGGGGCATTATGGAATGGTCATTCCGCGATTCGTCGAAAAGGCATTGAGCGGCGAAGCGCCGGTGGTATACGATGACGGTTCGCAGGTTCGTTGTTTCGCGCATGTTCGCGAAGTCGCCCGCTGCGTGAAAGAACTGACCGACACCGACGCCGCCTTCGGGGAGGTGTTCAACATCGGCAGCGATCATGCGGTGACGATGCGCGAACTTGCTGAAGAAGTCGTGAGGCGGGTCGGTTCGGCAAAGCCGCCTGAATTTTTGCCATATCATCAGGCTTACGGTGCCGATTTCGAGGATGTTCGCCGCCGGGTGCCCGACGTGAGCAAACTCGAATCGATTTTGGGATGGAAGCCGAGCACGACGCTCGGCGAGATTCTCGACGACATCATCAGAAGTCGTCGAGAGCGGGCGTAACAGCCCGTTGAAAAATGGGTGGCACTGCCGGTTTGTCCGGCAGTGTGGTTGTGAGACATCGGAAAAGCATGGGTGGATAAGCCACTCGTGGCACACACAATTTGATCATCCCTCATTTTCAACGGGTTGGTAAGGAGCGGGGCTGTGGTGGAATCCACCGAACGATCTCGTATCGACAACATTGACGATCGCCAGTTGATCGCCCTCTCGCTTCCCGAACGGGCCGACTTGGCCCCGTGGCTGTCGCGCGCCTCGGCGATGTATCCGCTGGCGATCTGTCTCGGTTTTCTGCCGGCGTTTCTGCTGGTTCCGGTCGCTCAACTCGACGACGACGGCGCACGGTTCGGGTTACGCTGTCTGTACGAGACCAGGAATGTCGAACAGCTGACCTCCCCGTCGGCCATCGTCGCCGGCGAACCGTTCGACGGCGCAAACCGTTCGCTTTCGGTCTGGCTGACGTCGCGTCTGATGGCGTGGACCGGTCTCGGCGGTTATCGCGTGCTGTTGATCATCCCGGTCTTGTCGGTTGCGATCGCTGCGTTTCTAGTGTGGAAGTTCATCGCGATGGTCTTTGACTCACGCCGTGCGCTCGTGACCTGTTTTCTGTTCGTATCGACGCCGTTTTTTATGATGCAGTCGGTGCTACCTCAATCGGCCTGCCTGGGGCTGGCCTGCATGATCGCCGGAATCTGGGGATGTCTCGAACATTTCAAGCGCAACAGCGGATATTGTTCGTGGAGCCTTTTGCTTGGCGGAGGCGCGTGGGGTTTGAGTTTTCTCAGCGGAGGAGCAGCGGCATGGATGGTGCTGGTGATCTCCGTCCTGTTGACCGACGAGCGCGTCGATGCATGGCTCAGCGGCACCCCCTGCAACTCATCGGAATCGTCTCGCCGCCGGCACATCGGCTCGTTATTGATCTGGTGCGGAACCGGCCTGACGACGTGCATCATCGGTTTGCTCTGGCTCAGCGATTTTCAAAGTGCCGTGGCGACAACCATTTCTGAAGAAACCGGTGTCGTATCAACGATTGCTTTGAACGCGGCGACATCCACAGGCGATTTCGCAGAGCAGCCCGCGCCCGTACAAACGCCGTCGTCGTTCGGAACGGCGCTGCTGATTCGCGTCTGGCAGGAATTGGGTTGGATATCGGGTTTTGCCGTTTGCGGATTGATTCGCTTGCTTCGTCGGCGCGATTCCGGCGAGTCGACCACGCGCAGACGGCAGGGGCGAACCGTGTTCTTGTTATGGATGGGATGGGGACTTCTGACGTACCTGGTCTTTTACGCGGCGACGTCGGCCGATTTTCATCACTCGGTTCTGAAGTGCTGGCTGATGGCGGGGTTGGTGTTTCTCGCCGCCGGTGAACTGGATGCCCTGTTAAAACGGCAACAAGGCTGGTGGTCGATTGCGGGGATCTGGTTGATCGCGATGACGCTGATGAGTCTCTCGTTTGAGCCGGTCGAAAAGCCGTCGATGGTGTTGTTTCAGGGTGTTCCGGTCGTCGTGTTGTGGTGGCTGAGCCTGTTGATCGTGTTTGCGGTCGCCGGGTTGCTGCTTTTGAATCCAAGACAGATGCGACGCGAACGGTGGATGACCGGAGCGATGATCTTGTGGCCGCTGGTGGCACAATACGCACACATGGTGCCGTTCAGCGATCTGCGCGACCCCGAGTTGCGGCATCTGGAGACATTCTGCCGCGAATTGCGTCGGGTTCCTGAAAACACCGGTTGCGTTTTCATATCGCAGGTCACGCCTCCCATTCACATGCAGTACACGATTGCGAGTTTTGAGCCGACAGTTCAGTGGGAAATTCTGCGCGACAACGAGACGCTGAATACGTATATGTCGAGCCGGTTTCCGTCGTTGGGGTCGTCGCTGGTGATCCACTGGGGAGAAACCGAAAATATGTTGCGACTGCTGCGCAGCGAGGGACTCGATTTCGAACCGGTGTCGTCTCCTCAGTTTTTCAAGCGCAGAGAATTGCACGCACTCCACATCCAGATGAAATCGCTGGAACAGGCCGGGGTGAGCGCGATGGGCAACTATTGGATGTCGCCGCATCTTCCGCACGGCAAGTGACGGGAGTTTAGAACTGGTTTCATAACCCGGTTGGCGACCGAAAAGACGTTCAAATGGTCCTGAAATACTCGAAGTCCAGAGGGTTATAAAACTGCTTGTAGATTGCCCGCTTACTTTGTGCGCGGCTTTTGTTGCGTGACGTTTTACGGTGGGCGATCTGTTACGTTCCGCGGGTGTTGCCCCAGCGTTCGATGTGCAGGCGCGGTGAGATGCGAAGCCCCAGTTCGGCGGCACGAGGCGCCAACCAGGCGAGGCGTTGCGAAATCTCTTCTGCTGTAACGGCCTGCGGCATGAGAAACACCCGATCGCGCGAAACCGACGGGTAATCGGCGAGATACGTCAGCACGTCGTCGACGTCGTGCGGCTGATCGATGACGAATTTCAGCTGGCACGAGAACTCGCTCAGAAAACGGTTCATCACGTCGCGGTTGTCGCGGGCGGCTTCGTGCCGGGCCGACCACTGGGGATCGCTCGGCTTCGAATTGGCCCGCTTGGGGCTGAGCGACACCAGATGAGCGGCAATCGGCAGATACACCGTCCCTGCGGTTTCGACCGTCACGAAATAACCTGCGTCGTCGAGCGCTTGCGTCAGGGGGACGACGTCACCCTGCAACAACGGTTCGCCCCCGGTGACGACGACATGATGGCAGCGAAATTGTGCAATTTCTTCGAGCACGCGTTCGGTGCTGAAGAACGCCCCTTCCGGAGTCCACGACGTGTAAGGCGTATCGCAAAACCAGCAACGGAGATTGCAACCGGTTAGCCGAATGAACACCGAAGCGAGTCCGGCGTACGCTCCTTCCCCCTGCGGGGAGTGAAAGATCTCCGCAATGCGCAGCCGCGATAATCGCGTCGGGCTGTTCCGGCGTTCGATGCTTTCGGTGCGTGGCGTACTTAACAACATGGCCGATCAAAGGGGAGGGGGGTGAATGTCATTCGTTGCGGACTCTTCCGTTTCAAGGCCGCCGTCCAACCAACGATAAAAATTTCTCAAGATACGAACATTTCAATGTCTGTGCAGAGGGAAAGGCGAATATGAAATCGGGAGTAGCCGCAAGAAAACGCATAAGACGCAAAAAATCAGCAGGGAGTTATCAAATGTGTCTCGATAGGGTGCCTCCGTTAAATGGTGGTCCCTTCCGTTATGCCTCTGTCGCTGGCCTCTATGAGGCCGGACCGAGGTCGAAGACTTCTTATCGCTGCGCGACCGGGACACAAAGCTGTCCTGGCCACCCGAATGACCTCCACCATTTAACGGATGCACCCGTCTCTCTATCGTTGTGTTAAAATCTGTTTATCTCCCTTGCTGACTCGCTGGTGAATTTGTCTTGTTATCTGCGTTCTTCTGCGAAAATCTGCGGACGCTTTTCACGTCTTGTTTTCTCGGTGTGCGGGTAAAATCTGCGTTCGATCAGGGGACATAGGGAACCGGATCGGTCTCTCCCGCGTCGGCGAAACCTTTTAATCGCAACTGGCACGAATCGCAATGGCCGCACGCGCGGCCTTGTGCATCGGGATCGTAGCAACTGTGAGTGAGCGCGTAATCGACGCCGAGTTTGAGCCCTTGACGGATGATCTCGGCTTTGGAGAGCGAAATCAATGGCGTGTGGACGCGGAACGGTTTTCCCTGTTCGATTCCCGTTTTTGTCGCCAGGTTGGCCAGTGTGGTGAACGCCTCGATGAACTCCGGGCGACAGTCGGGATATCCGCTGTAATCGACGGCGTTCACGCCGACGAACAGATCGTTCGCCCCGAGTACTTCGGCCCAGCCGAGGGCAATCGACAGGAAGACGGTGTTTCGCGCGGGGACGTATGTAATCGGAATGTCGGCGGTCATTTCGGCATCCGAGCGATTTTTCGGGACCGGCAGGTCGGATGTTAACGCCGATCCGCCGAATGACCGAAAATCGAGCGGAAAGACAATTTGCCGCACGACTCCCCCCGCGACGCAGACCCGTTCGGCGGCTTCCATTTCGACCCGGTGCCGTTGGCCGTAATCGAAGGTGATCGCGTACAATTCAAAGTTCTGTTCGCGCGCAATCGCGAGAATCGTGGCGGAATCGAGTCCCCCGCTCACCAGCACCACGGCACGTTTTTTTGTCGTCGACATATTTTACTCGTTCGATTCCCCGTTTTCGCCGAGGGAGAGAATTGACCATCTCCCTGCGCAGGCCCTACATTACAGTGTATGCTAAAGGGACGGCAAGCGGCAAAGTGAGGGTTCGGAATGTCGAAATCCGAATGTCGAATCAAATCCGAATGACTAGAACTGGTTTCATAACCCGGTTGGCGACAGGGGCAACGTACCTATGGCCCCGAAAATTCCATCGTCCAGAGGGTTATGAAACTGCTTGTAAATGACGAATGTCTCATTATAAATCGCCTCGCGTGACATGCCATATTTCATCCATTGGACACAGGGGGATCGGGTTTAACACAGGGGTCGGGTGGCGGGGGCGCACCGCAGGAAGCCCCCGTTCTGGAACCG
>JAQCEJ010000030.1 GCA_027618475.1 Planctomycetota bacterium
GCAAATCCTCGTTTTTCGCGTCACCCATTGGGTTCCCCTGTCACCTTGGCATGATTTGGCAAAATACCCCTGCTTTTCAGGGGTCTGGCGCAAATCACATGCCAAAGTGCGGGAAGTCATCTGGGAAATGCGGGGTTACACCGTTCGTATCAGAAATCTGCAACAAAAGCGGTGTCGATGTCTTCCGATCGATTTCAATTCGCGGTTGAATTCTGTAGATTATGGTCTCATACCGATACCGTGGTTGTCAAGAATGCCCAACCGACCGGCAACCCGGTCATACGTCACAAGCGACCACATGCGTTAGTCTTGCGACTGGGAAAGTGATCGGCTACAAGTTACGGTTCGCAAATTTTACGATCGGTGGCGTTTGCCATGTGCGCTATGCTTCTGGTCTGACGTATAAGTTTTGCCTTCGAACGAGTTAGGAATGTTGGCTATGGTTTACCGACCCCGTACGAAATTGCACAAATTTCGAAGCACCCGCCGTTGTCCCAAATGCGGGACAGTCGTCCGCCGTCGCGTTCGCTGCAAGGTTTGCCATTTGAAGCTCCCCAAAGCGCGCCTGCCAGGGATGTAAGGGGGCGTGCCGCCACGCACTGTGGATCTTTTCATCCGCAGAGACCGTTAACGAAAATCACCGTTCACACCGAGGGGACGTGCGATACCATAGAAGTGTGGTCATCCAAGTGAACTGACATTCCGACAGTTGGAGCCGGTGATGCAACATCGCGACGACTCCGTTCTTAACGATCGCTCTTCTATCGGTAGCCGGGCAATTCAATTTCGACGGCGCGAGTTTTTGCGATTTGGTCTTGCCGGGTTTTCGGCAATGTCGCTCCCCGATCTCTTGCGATTGCGGTCTGCATCGGGCAGCGAGAAACGACGCCGCACGTCGATCATCATGGTTTGGCTCCCCGGAGGGGCGAGTCATCTCGAGACGTACGATCCCAAACCCGACGCCCCCGCCGAATTTCGCGGCCCCTATAACGCCATAAAAACGTCTGTCGAGGGGATGCACATCTCCGAACTGCTGCCGCGACATGCTCAGAATGCGCATCGGTTTTCGTTGTTGCGATCGGTTCAGCACAGCGGATTTTGTCATCAGCAGGGAACCCAGCAATTGCTGACCGGGCATCCGGTGCTCGAACTCAAGCAAAAACCCGACAACCCCGATTTGCTGGCGATTACCAATCTCGTCCGTCACGATGCCCAACGGTCGCTGCCGAATTATGTAGGGGTCCCCCCAATCAATTATTCGGGCGCGGCGTACATCGGACCGACTTACGAACCGTTCGGCGTATTTGGCGATCCGAGTTCCCCCGAGTTTTCGGTTCCCAACGTCGGCCTGACCGACGCCTCTCTCAAATCAAAACTCGAACAACGTATCGACCTGCGTCAACGGTTCGATCGCCTGCAGCGGGATCTCGATCAAGCGGGAAGCATGCGGGCGTTTGATGCGTTCGAGTCGCAAGCGATGAACTTGCTCACCAGCAACCAGACGAAAGATGCATTCGATCTCTCGCAGGAGAGTGACGCCATCAAAGATCGATACGGTCGGAATATGTGGGGCCAACGTTGCCTGCTGGCCCGTCGGCTCGTTGAAGCCGGCGTCGAAATTGTGACCACGCAGTTTGACGGAAGTCTGTGCGGTCGTGTCGGAAACTGGGATGATCACGCCGTCAATCATAATGTTTTCGAAGGAATGAAATATCGGGCGCCGTTTTACGATCAGGCGGTATCGACCCTTATCGAAGACCTCGCCGAACGGGGTCTCGATCGCGATGTGCTGGTCGTCGTGACGGGGGAATTCGGCCGTACGCCTCGAATTTCGTATTCGCCGAGCACCGGCGAAGGGATCGCGAGCGCACCGGCGGGAACCGTGCAACCGGGCCGCGATCACTGGCCCTCGGCGACCTCGATTCTCTTTGCCGGAGGAGGCATCGATCCGGGACAAGTCGTCGGTGCCACCGACCGCCGCGGCGAAGGACCGGTCGATCAGTTAGTATCGCGCGGCGATTTTCTGGCAACGCTTTATCGCCATCTGGGAGTTGATGCCGAGCGGATCGCTTTCAATAATTTCTCGGGGCGACCGATCCCGATTCTGCAGGATGGCAAACCGATACCGCAACTTGTCGCTCGCGGCTGATCGATAACATGGAACATCACCGAAATGCCGGCACCGTACGAAGCGATTCTGAACACGTTGAGACAGGCGTTTCCCCAGCCGGTCTCTGATCGGGTTCACGACGCCTACTTCGTCTTTTCATTTTTACGGGCTCTCGATCAGGTCGATGCACTTAAATCGGTCACTCCGCTGCTCGGTACACAGCGAGACCTCGATTACGAGACGGCACGCACCCGTTTGATGAGCGATTCGCCGCAACATCTGGAAACCGTCGTCGCCGATCTGGTGAAACATCTCGAAGGGATGTTCATCTTCGGACATCCGAAATCTCAGATCAACGTCGTCCCCGCCCCGACGATTCCCAGCATCATCGGCGGGCTCTTGCCATCGATTTATAATCCGAATCTGGTCAGCGACGAATCGTCGCGACAAGTGGCGGTCGCCGAGGTCGAAGTTTCGGCGATGTCGGCATCGCTGGTTGGGTACGATCCGCAACAGGCGGCCGGAATTTTTACGTTTGGAGGGACATCAACACTTCTATACGGACTAAAAATCGGCCTCGAAAAAGCTTGCCCCGGAACGATGCACAAAGGAATTTCAGAACCAGCGGTTGTTCTTTGCTCAGAACAGGCTCATTATGCCTGCCGCACCGCCGTCGCCTGGCTTGGGCTCGGTGAAGACCGACTCGTCGAAATTCCATCGACTCCCGACAACGAAATCAGACCCTGTCTGCTCGAATCGGAGTTACGCCGCGTTCTCAACGAAGGAACCAAAATCGCCGGGATCGTGGCTACGATGGGAACGACCGATGCGTTCGGTCTCGACGATCTGAAAGTGATTCATCAGCTGCGCGACGATCTCGTTCACGAATATTCGCTGGATTATGTTCCGCATATACACGCCGACGCCGTCATTGGCTGGGCCTGGCGGGTGTTTAACGATTACGATTTCGAGTCCAATCCTCTGGGATTCAGAAACCGGACGGTGCGTGCTCTCGCCGGCGTACAGCGCCGTATCGAACATCTACATCTCGCCGACTCGATCGGCATCGACTTTCACAAGACAGGTTTTGCACCCTACGTGTCGAGCCTGTTTCTCATTAAAGATGCTCACGAACTGCAACTTATCGCCAAAGATCCGACATCAACACCGTATCTTTTTCACGCCGGAAAATACCATCCCGGCAAGTACACACTTGAGACCACTCGCAGCGGCGCGGGACCGCTCGCTGCATTGGCCAACCTTGCCTTGTTCGGTAAAGATGGCTTGCGTGCTTTGCTCGGCCATCTGGTATCGATGGCCGAATTGCTCCGCGAACATCTCGAAGGGCATTCGTCGACATTCGTGCTCAATCGCGGGAACTTCGGCCCGGTGACGCTCTTTCGCGTTTATCCCGACGACGTCGACACGTTCAGCGAACCTCAAAAGGAGTTTCACGATCCGAGAAAGAAAGATCAGCTTCAGAAGCATAACGCCTACAACCGCCGTATTTTCGAAATCATGCACGACGACGCGATTCGCGGCGAAGGGGTTGTTGTTTCGCTGACCGACTGTTACCGCGAGACAGACTACGGCGAGCCGATCGTGGCCCTGAAATCGTACATCATGACCCCCTTCGCCGAAGAACAATACGTCTCGGCGGTGCTCGATTCGATCTGGAAAGCCCGCGATCAGATCAAAAGTGAACAGAGAGGGACATCATGAAACGCACAACGAGTATCGGTTGTTTCTTGCTATTCGGTATCAGTCTCACCTCCTCGTTGCTCGATGCGGCCGAGTTGACTCATGGTCCGATGGTCGGGCATGTCACGTCGACAACGACAAAGGTCTGGGCGAGATTTTCCGAACCGGGGGAGTATTCGTTGAACGTGCGGGAAATCGACTCTCGGCAACCGACCGTCGACGTTACCGAATCGACAAACGACGAACGCGATCTGACAGTGACATGGAGTGTAAACGGGCTACTTCCTGGCCGGCAGTACCGATATGAGATTCGTTCCGGCGACTCGATTCTTTCATCGTCCGACGCTCAAACCTTAACCACACCGCTCGAAGTCGAATCCGAGAAGAAGGTCAAACTCGCTTTTGGCTCGTGTGCATGGGATGTGAGTTTTCCCGAACAACCGGTCTGGACATCCATCGATCGATCGGGTGCCGATGCGATGATCTTGCTCGGCGACACTCCGTATATCGACTCGACGCAATTGCCGGTGTTACGACAACGGTATCGGGACTTCTGGGGCGTGAAAGAACTTAAAGAGTTGATGCGGCACACACCGATTTACGCCGTCTGGGACGACCACGACTACGGCTCGAACGATGCACTGGGAGCCATTGGAGGTCGCGAGAATTCCCGTCAGGTTTTTCTTGAATATCATGCGAATCCCGAGTATGGGGTCGATGATGAAGGGATCTTCTGCAAGTTTCGCAGGGGACCGGTCGAGGTTTTTCTGCTCGATACCCGCTGGTTCGCCAACACCGAGGCCTCACCGTTCGATTCTGAACGAAAGACGCTGATCGGCAGCAAGCAGTGGAAATGGCTGAAACAATCGTTGACAGAATCGACAGCGCCCCTCAAGGTTCTGGCCTGCGGTATGATCTGGAACGAAGCGGCCCGTCCAGGAAAGCTCGATTATTGGATGGCCTATCCCTACGAACGGGAAGGGCTGTTCGCTTTTCTGAATCAGCAACAAATCTCCGGCGTGGTGCTTATCGGCGGCGACATTCATCGGTCGCGTCACCTGATACACCCCACTCGCGACCGGGTCGGGTACGATCTGCACGAGTTCGTCACCTCGCCGCTCGCCGAGAATGTAGCCGATTACAACAATGTTCCGAGTCCTTACCTGATATACGACGCCGAGCTGTTGCACTCCCACTTGCTGTTGACGGTAGACGCCACAGTCGAACCGGTTCAATGGCATGCCGAGTTTTACAGTCAGTCGGAGAAGAAATACGGCGTGACGTATAGCACAGAAGAGCTGCAAGGAAGTCGGTGAACCTGTTCGTCTGGATAGAGGGTGGTGACTGGTCTTGCGTTATCCTGTCTACAATAGTCTGGCTGTTGGCCCACAAAGCAATTTTGTGGTTCCGAGTGATAATGAACCGGCTACCACACAATTGGAGCTGACCCCAGGCGAAAAGACGGATTGAATGGGAGGTTACTGTATATGCACGAACATATTCATAAACCGTTAGCACAATTCAATGCCGGGGTGATTACAAAACTCGAACTTATTGATTCCATTCGTTATACGCTGGAATTCGAATGCGGTCGAACTAATTACAAAAACCTTGTAGAAGGGTTACCACATCATGTATTCGTCGTCATCCACAACGATGTCGCCAGAGCGCCGCGGTCGGAAGAGGAATGGGATGTTTTCCAGATACATCGTGGAATAGGGATCTATGATCCGCTGGAGCCATTAGAGGATTCAACAATTCACAAAGAAAGTATGCTTGCCGACTTAAAAGCGAGTTATTACCGTTTTGTATGCGCATGGCGTTAAGCGTTCTGTTCCGAAGAAATTGACTCCGATGGCGATTGATGAATTGCCCGAGACTTTCCTTCAGCAGAGGGTGCCAGATTCTACTTGATCCTCCCGGCAAGGTCTATTCGTTTACAAACCTTCTAACAGCCGCGGTTTTTCGGTTTCTGCGTCAACAATAATAATTGCGCCGTGTACATCATCTTCGATCAAGGGGTCCATTTTTCCAAACTGAATGTGAATGATCCATTCGTTTATGTCCTCTTTTCTGGAATGAACAATTCTCTCGATCTCGAACGGCGCCAGCCCGATTTTCCGACCGTAGTCTTCGGCGATCTGGCAGATATTCGTAATCGTTGTCGTTGTAGACATAGTATTCTATCCCGTCGTTTAATTCCCGAAGAGCTTACGGATGTACTCGATATATTCTACTGCATGATCTCGTTCGGCGTCGTTAAAAAGGCGCCAATGATTGCTCTCTTGCATCGCTTTGAAGGTGAAGGCCTCTCGTTCCAGTTTATTCGACGTGACATACCTCTTCGGATCGGCGAGCCAATGTTCGTAGTGCTTGAGTTCATGGACAAGTTGGTACCGCGTGGGGTTTGGCCGGAGTAGTATTCCTGCACTGCCATCTTTGAATCGTACGAATTGGGCACCATCACCACTTTTCTCGAGAAGCTCCTGTGACCATTCGTTTTTGATGATTGAGACGTTATTTCGATTCAATCGACTTGAAAGCCTTTTGATCACGGAATCCGAAATGAGTTCACCGTCTTTAAACCCTTTCATGGCTTCTGCTATCCCAACTACACGCTTTGCCAATACACTCCCCAACCGCCCCACGACTCTATTGTTCAATGCGGGGGCGGGTTTGGCAACAGCAGCTTTGACAGGATGGTAGGTTGACCTGCCTCATCTGTTGCTCCCCGCGCGGTGATCGACTACCTTCATTCGCATGGCCAATCAACCGACTCATCGCGAATTCACGCTCGACGTCGTGAGACAACTTCAGGACGCCGGATACATCGCCTACTGGGCCGGGGGATGCGTGCGCGATGTCCTTCTGGGACGCGAACCGAAAGATTACGACGTTGCGACCAACGCGCATCCCGACCAGGTCCGCGAACTCTTCGGCAAACGGAAGACCCTCGAAGTCGGGCTCAGCTTCGGCGTCGTCATCGTCGTCGGCACGAAGTCGGCGGGAAACGTTGAAGTCGCCACGTTCAGAACGGAGGGAGACTATCACGACGGCCGGCGTCCGTCGCATGTCGCCTTCTGCACTCCGGAAGCAGATGCCATGCGACGCGATTTCACCATCAACGGTATGTTTTACGATCCCGTCCATCAGCAGATCCACGACTTCGTGGAGGGTCAACGCGATCTGGGGAACGGACTGATTCGTGCCATTGGCAACCCCGGCGACCGCATGCGCGAAGACAAACTCCGCATGCTCCGCGGCGTTCGCTTCACGGCATCACTAGAATTCCAGCTCGACGAAGCGACGGCGCAGGCGATTCGCAGCATGTCGAGCGAGATTTATGTCGTCAGTGCCGAACGAATTGCCCAGGAACTCAAAAAGATGCTAATCGACCGGCATCGTGCAAACGCGATGTCGCTCGCACGCGAACTGAATCTGTTTCAGGAAATTCTGCCTGAGTGGAAACTGGGCGAGCCACAGTATGAGGATGACTGGACGAACACTCTTCAGGCATTGCATCTGTTGGATGAGCCCTCCTTCGAACTTGCGTTCGCAGCGCTGGTGCAGGCGGTGCATCGTCACAACACCGCAAATGGGCTCGAAGCAGAGATCGTGAGTGCGATCGTCAAACGGTTTCGATTGTCGAACCGCGAGCACGACCGGATCGTCTGGCTGGTCGCGCAATTACCGACGGTCGAGACTCTGCATCAACGACAGCCATCGGTCTGGAAACGCCTGATGTCTCACGACGGTTTCGCGGAGCTAGTCGCATTGGCTCGGGTCGTCGCACTGGCCGAAGAGCAACCGCTCGATGGCGTCCTGTTTTGCGAGGAAATGTTTAAGCAATTATCGCCCGAACAAATCGCGCCGGCATTGCTGCTGACGGGAGACGATCTGATACAGCTCGGATTGCAATCGGGCCCGGATTTCAAGCGCATCCTCGAAGCCGTACGCGATGCCCAGCTCAACGGAGAAATTTCGACGGCGGATGAAGCTCGCCAATTGGCGCTCAAACTGTAACAATCGCCAAAACCGGTCTCTTCAATTTCTCCGGATGGTGCACAATTTTGTTGCATGAGCGATGGAAACTCGCTACGATTTTGGGCAGACGGCCCTATCTGGCGTTTTGGCCCCGTCGAAACGCGATTTTTTTAGAAATGAGCGTTCGTCGCCATGCCAAACATTCGTGACCTTTTTGAAATCGAACAAGTCAAAGATATCCTCATACTGACCCCTCGTGGGGATGTGGCGGGGTTTCTCGAGCTCGATGTGCATCGACAGGTTCAGGAAATCGAAAAGAGAATCGATTCGGGGGAAACCCGGCATCTGCTCGTCGATCTGGGAAACTCCCGGTATTTCGGCACTGTCGTGATCGGGATTCTCAATTCTCTGGCACGGCATGTGCGAGAGTGTGGAGGGATTCTGGTCTTGAGTCAGGTCTCTGAAGACATGTCACAAATTCTTCGCGTCATGAAGCTCGCCGACACGCTGCCGCAATTCGAAACGCGAAAAACAGCACTCCACTATTTAAAGAAAGTCGAAGTATCGGCCATTCGGTGAAAACCAGTGGACGACGATCGTTATTTCGAGACGTAAAGTCTACCGGTCGATTTTTTTGAAACCCTCCTTTTATGAAAAAAAACACATCGCGCACTGGTCGGTTGGAAAACCCACAAAACCGGGAAACGGAGTTGCCCATGTCGAATCCACTCGAACGTCATCAGCGCCCTTCCAATTCTGCCGACGCGTTAGAAACGGAAACTCAATTCACCGTTCACGACAGATCTCCCGGTGCGGCCCCTCACTTTCTGGAATTCGAAGTGCAGCGGCAGTTATTATCCGAGCCGCGATATCAGTTTACCTCTCTGGTCGTTCGCCGGACGAAAAGCGGTGTGTGTCTCGACGGTGTGCTGATAGCCGATGAAGAGGCCCCGAACGTGACCGAACTTGTCCGTAAGACCTGCAGCGTCGAAGACGTCGTCAACCGTCTGGTTGTCTGCCACAGCGGGGCCGGGGAAATGGTGAGCTGAGCGGAATGGCCCCTAGCGTTGAGGGCAATCGAACGTTCGAGACGGTTCTCTTGTCGCCCATCACGGTATCGACCCATTCTATTCGAATCGTATGACCTTTTCGGGAAAGTTGTCTCCCCAGCGGCTGGGATTGATTCCCGGGGCTTCAGACTTCATGACTGTCGGTTTGTGTTCCTGTTCCCACGCCTGACTTGATGTATTCAGGCTCTTCAAAAATGGTTTGGCGATCTCTGGTGCACTGGCGACCAATGCGGGATCCCAATCGTCGATCGGCTGAATGGGTCCGGCCCAGGCCGGTCGATATCCCAACTGCACCAACTCCCGCGGCTGTTCGTCTTTGTTCGGATGGCTGCCATGCAGCAACAGCGACGGCACGATGACCGCCGATCCCGCCGGAACCACAAGAGTGATCTCTTCGGGATGCGATTTGTACCGCACATAGGGGCTCGCTTCCGCATGAAATGACAAATGCGAACGGGGGATCAGTCGGAACGGCGCACGCTGCGGCGTCAATTCGTCGAGGTAGTACAAAACACGCACCAGCCGCGGACAACTCCCTTCGTACCCGAACAGATTCGAGCCATGCGGCTGACCGTCGGTATGCATCGAAATACCGGGACATCCCGGTTTTGACCGCTGAAAGAAACCCCGAGTAAAGACAATATCCGGCCCCATCAGGTCGGTGAGAAAATCGATCATCGGCGGGTACCCGATGAGTTCGGCGACAGCGCGGCTGTGCCATTGCGGTTGTATCACCGCGCGCGTCTGATTGACGCTGTAATTCGTATGCGTCATCTCGGAGTCGGCGAGTTCACGCTTGATTCGGGCCACGTCATCGGGAGCGAGAATCGACGGAAATACAACATAACCCTCGACCTCGAGATGCCGAATCTGATCCGGACGGCTCATCGAGGCGAAATCGGTCATGTCGACGTTCATGAATTGAACTTCGTCGTCGTCGGTGAACCTCGGTGCGGACGTCAGATTCATCGGTTCGATCCTCAGTGAAATTCTCGCAGGAATTGTTTCTTCTTCTCCAAGCTGTTTCATAACCCTCTGGACGGTGGAGTTCTCGCTGTCATTTGAACGATAATCCTGTCGCCAACCGGGTTATGAAACCAGTTCTCATACATTTTTCGCCGATCGTCTGCAAGAGTGTCGCCGTTCGTAGAAAGGAAGTATAGTGTTGAGGAACAGACTCGACGCCGACGAAAACGCCATTGAGGCCGTGTGATGTCAGCCATGCCGACCGGTTTAGAACAACGCCGCCATGTGTACGCCGCGAGCGCGATCGTTCTCGGGGCGTTGTTCATTCGTTGGCGGGCCAGTCTGGGGGAATTCTGGCTGGATGAGATCTGGTCGTGGTTTCTGGTGCAGTTTCAGGTGACGTCTTGGTCCGACGTCGTGTTCACGCTGAAACACGACAACAACCATCTGCTCAATTCCTGGTTCCTGTATGCTCTCGGGCCCGGTCAGGACTGGACAATTTACCGTTTGCCTTCCGTGCTGTTTGGCACGGCGACCGTGGCACTGGCAGGCTGGTGGGGACGACTTCACGGCACGTCTGTCGGCTGGTTCGCGATGATTCTCACGGCAGGGTCGTACGTGCTGACGCATTATTCGTCGGAAGCACGTGGTTATGCACCATTGATGTTTTTCAGTCTGCTGGCATTCATCGCGATGGAACGCGCCCTCGCCACGGGAAAAGCGAAGTGGGATGTCGTGTGGAACTTTGCCGCCATTTTCGGCGTGCTGTCACATGCAACATTCGTCACAATGCTGGTATCCATCGGGTTGTGGTCTGTCGTCACAATGCTGACATCGGCGACGAGCAAGGGGTACGTCGTTCTAAGATTACTGCGCTGGCACTTCATCCCGGTGTTGTTTGCCGGATGGCTCTACTGGGTGAATTTGAGTCAGGTCGCCATCGGCGGTGGTATTCAGCAATCGCCGTTGGGGGTCGTACGCGATGCCTTATCGCTGACGATCGGCGGCCCATTCGAGAATTGGGTCAGCACGGTCTTCGCCGGCATCGTCGCGACATCTGTGATAGTGTGTCTCACCTGGCTGGCGGTCACACGTCAGAAACGTTACGCGTTTGCCTTCGCAATGATCATCGCCATCGCGCCAGTGGGTTTGGTTGCATTTCTAGGATATTCCGATTTGTACGTTCGCTTTTTTCTGACCAGCATCTTGTTTGTGATGTTGCTCTTCAGCCTGGCGCTGGGACGCCTCTATGATGCCGGAGGACGAAGACGCTGGTTCGCTGTCGCGATAACCATTGCGATTGTCGCAGGCAATGCCGTGCATATCGAACGGGTGTTCCGCCTCGGACGTGGCAGTTATCTCGTCGCGTTGGATCTGATCTTAAACGAGTCGCGAGACGATCGGACAGTCATCGCCTTCGATAACGATTTTCGCCATCGTCTGGTCGTCGCGTTCTACCAGAACCGCATCGTAAAATTGCAATCGATGGATTTTGTCGAACCCCAACGTGCGTGGAGCAATCCGGAATGGCTGCTGACGCACGGCTTCGACAGGGACTGGCAACCTGTTGATTCCATCACACCGACAGGTGGAACACGTTACGACCTCGTACGAGTATTTCCTTACGCCGGACTTTCGGGCTGGTCGTTAGGAGTTTATCGACGCGCGGAAGATTAGAACTGGTTTCATAACCCGGTTGGCAACCGAAAAGACGTTCAAATGGTCCTGAAATACTCGAAGTCCAGAGGGTTATGAAACTGCTTGTAACAGTTCGGTAAGACCTGGGCCGAGGCAAACATGGTGAAACATCAGTTGTACTGAATTGGCGCGGCTTGACGATTTCGTGTCGCCTGAATTTTTGATGAAGTGAAATTCTCCGTGTAGAAATCGCAAACGTGGCAAACGCGATACTACGCTGTGCGAAAGATGGCGCATCGTAAATCGGCCCGATGTCTCGTTCACATGCGCTTTTCACCTTCCATTATCAGGTCGGTGATGTGATAATAGAGTCCTTCAAAACTTTGCCCCGCAATACGACACTCCCGCTGAATTCGATGCTGACTTCATGCGGTCACTCCTTGCCAACACGCCTTGTGTTTTCAATACGATTCAACACGACGGCCTTGAAAGAATCGTTCATAATGTCGCAATCCATTGCATCAGTCCCGTCGTCGCCGCGGATCCCACTGAGGGTCGTCATACTTGCGCTGATGCTCAGTCCTCTTCAATTCGGTTGCGATTCATCTTCTGCAACGGTTGCCCAGCCTCAGGAGAAAAAACTCCCTACGATCCAGGCCGATGTTTTAAATGTCACTCAAAGGTCGTGGCCGACAATTGTCCGCAGCCAGGGAAATCTTATCGCCGATGAAATGGCCGTTGTCGGGTCGAAAGTCGCCGGTCGTGTCGCTCGGGTCCACGTTGACCTGGGAGATATTGTCAAAGCCGGCAGCCCACTGATAACGCTCGATGAAAACGAATTCCGCCTGCGAGTGTTGCAAGCCGATGCGCAGTTGACGCAGGCGCGATCGGCGGTGGGATTAGGTGTCGACGATAGGGTCGAAAACCTGAAAGCCGAGAATTCCCCTCCCGTGCAAGAGCAACTGGCGCTCTGGGACGAAGCCAAAGCGAATCTCGAACGGATGAAAAAGCTGCAAATGCAGAAGGCGGTCACTCTGGCGGAAGTCGAACAAATTGCCGCCGCCGCACGCGTTGCCGAAGCACGCTACGCTTCGGCCCTTAACAGCACACGAGAAAAAATTGCCCTGATCGGGATTCGGCAGGCAGAGTTGTCGCTGGCCCGTCAGCAGTTAGATGATGTCGTCGTGCGAATGCCGTTCGACGGATTGGTGCAGCAGCGTGACGTCGCCCCCGGGGCTTACGTGCAGGTGGGGAATCCGGTTGTCACTGTTGTCCGAACGAATCCGCTTCGTTTCCGGGGGGCAATGGCCGAACGATTAGCACAGAACCTCGCCGTGGGTCAAAAAATCGCACTGAAGATCGAATCGCTCGACGAACCGCGCATGGTGACAGTGGCCCGGATCAGCCCGGCACTGAACCGCATGAACCGTTCGCTGACGTTTGAAGCCGATGTGAAGAATGAAGACCATCGGCTGCGTGCGGGGTTGTTTGCTGAGGCGGATGTGTTCATCGATCCGCAGGCTCAAGCACTGGTCGTCCCCGCCTCCGCAATTGTCGAATTCGCCGGTGCCGAAAAAGTCTGGAAGGTCATCGAGGGTAAAGCGACAGAACACGAAGTTTTGACCGGCGCACGCCGCGACAACACGATCGAAATTCTAAAAGGGCTCGCCGTGGGAGATGTCATTCTTGTCGACGGCATGAAGGGGCGAGAAGCCTTGATCGATCCCCAGCCCGTGCCGGAATCGAGTCATTCATTGCCACCTCCCGAAAATCAGGCCGGCAAACAGACGGCCCCGGCAACCACCATTGAACTCGGGACGCAAGAGGTCGACGGTGATGAAAAAGTCGACGAAAGCATAACCGATCGACCAGCGTCTGTAGGGGGCGAATCGATCCCCGAACCGGTGTCGTCCGAAACCGCCGTCTCCGAATAGCGACGGTGAACCCCCTGTCACAACACACAGAGCATTGCTGACGGAGTAACGTAACCGTGTATTGGCTTGCCGAAGTCTGCGTGAAACGGCCCGTGTTCGCGCTGATGCTGATCTTGGCGCTAGTCGTGGCAGGTGTCGCGGCCTTTCCGTCGTTGGGAGTCGATCGATTTCCCAATATGGATATGCCGACGATCTACGTCCGCACCAATTATCCCGGCGCCGCGGCGACCGAAGTGGAATCGGAAGTCAGCGCGATTCTCGAAGATGCCGTCGCGACCGTCGCCGGTATTGAAGAATTGCGATCGATTTCGCGCGATGATCGGTCGTTCGTGCTGATCACATTCGCACTCGACCGAAATATTGACGCGGCGACGCAGGATGTGCGTGACGCGATTGCCGGTGCCCTTAATCTGCTCCCTCCGGGCATCGACCCGCCCGTTGTCCAGAAGCAGGATCTCGACGCCTCATCGATTATGTCGATTGCCGTTTCCGGTCCGCGGACGTCTCGTGAACTGTTTGTCCTCGCCGAACGCTATGTGAAAAACGTGATCGAATCGTCGCACGGGGTGGCGAGTGTTGAAATCTCCGGCGCTGCCGACCGGGCGGTTCAGGTTGAGATCGACGCACGCCGTCTGGCAGCTCATCAGTTATCGATTCTGCAAGTCCGTGAAGCGCTCGTGAATCAAAACGCCGAGGTTCCCGGCGGAAAGATGGATCAGGGTTATCGCGAACGGGCGATGCGTACGCTGGGTCGCGTCGACCATGCCCGCGAGTTCGACGAAATCGTCGTCACAACCGTCGATGGTGCCCCCATCCGCCTCAAAGATCTTGGACAAGTTTATGACCGCACGAAAGAAGTGCGCACGTTGGCCCGACTCAACGGCAAGCCTGCCGTCGTCTTGCGAGTCCAGCGCCAATCGGGCGAGAACACTGTGGCGGTGATCGACGCCGTTAAAGCGGCGCTCCCTCGCTCGCGAGAATTGATGCCCGAAGATGTCGAAGTCACCATCATTCAGGATCAGTCGCGGTACATCCAAGAGGCGTTACACGAAATCGAACGCCATCTGATCTCGGGCAGCATCCTGGCGTGCATCACGGTGCTGCTGTTTATGCGGTCGTGGCGGTCGACGCTGATCGCCGCCGTCGCCATTCCGGCGTCGATTATCGCCACGTTTGCCTTTATGAACTGGTTCGATTTCACACTCAACAATGTGACCATGCTCGCACTGGTGTTGATGGTGGGAGTCGTCATCGATGACGCGATCGTCGTTCTCGAAAACGTCTTTCACTGCATCGAAGAAAAAGGAATGGATCCGTCCGAAGCGGCGATTTACGGCACGAAGGAAATCGGCCTCGCCGTGCTGGCGACGACGCTGTCGCTCGTGATTGTATTTCTGCCCGTCTCCTTTTTGTCGAGCGTGACGGGACGAATGCTCTTTCAGTTTGGTGTAACGGCAACCGTGGCGATTCTCGTCTCGATGATCGTCAGTTTTTCGCTCACGCCGATGATGTGCAGCAAACTCCTCAAACCGGGCATGGCGTCCCCCGACGGCAGCGGTGCGGCTTCACGGCGGGGGTTTTACCACCTTGTCGAAGTGGCCTATTTATGGATGCTGAGATTAGCGATGCGCCTGCGGTGGCTGGTGCTGCTCGTTTCCATCGCCGTAATTGCGAGCAACTACTGGCTGTATCATCTCGTCAAGCACGATTACATTCCGCTGAATGTCGACGAATCGGAATTCGAAATTCGTGCCGAGGCCAAGCAGGGTGCCAGTATCGTTGCGATGAAAGAAACCGTCGATGTGATCGAAGCCGAATTGAATCAGGTCGAAGGAATCACCACGGTGTTGACGTCGGTCGGATCGGTCACATTCGGCGACGTCAATCGGGCCAACATCTTTGTCCGGCTGCAAGACAGTCAGGAACGGACCTTCTCGTTTTCGCGTCTCTTTCAGGGGATTCTTAACGGCGACCCCAAGGCTGCATTTCGCGGTAACTTTACGCAACGAGAAAAGATGAGTGAAATTCGCCAGAGGCTTAATACCATTCCCGATCTGAAAGTCGGTGTGCGTAATCTCACGTCGTTTCGGCAGGGGGCCCCGGTCGACATCGATCTGGCGATTACCGGCCCTACGATGGACGGCTTGCTGGCATTCAGCGAAAAACTCCGCGACAAAGCGAAGACGATTCCCGGACTGGTCGACGTCATTTCGACCTTGGAAATCGACAACCCCGAACTTCTGGTGCGCATCGACCGTGACCGTTCTGCGGCGCTTGGGGTCGACGTGCGTGAAATCGCCGATACGCTGCGTGTCGCCGTCGGTGGTGACGACCGCGTCTCGCGGTATCGAGACAAAACCGTCGACGATGCGTACGATGTCGAACTCAGGCTGGTCAATCTCGACCGTCGCGATGTCGAATCGATCTCTCAACTCTATGTCCGCACGGGATCGAGCCTGCCGTCCGGCCCATCGGCGGGAGAAGGGAATGAGGGGGACTCCGTGTTGACGCCGATCAGCAATGTGATTCGATTCGAGTTCAATCAGGCCGCGTCGCGCATCGATCGGTTGAATCGCCAGAAGATGGTCGCGGTTCGCGCTAACTTAAAGGGAGGATACGCACTGGGAGACGGCCTCGATGCCATCCATCAGGCCGCCGATGAAATTGGAATTCCTCCCGGCTTCAATACGCAGGTGCTCGGCGGAGGCCGCGAACTCGAACGCACGCTGGCAGACTTCAGTTGGACGTTCGTCATGTCATTCATCTTTATGTACATCGTACTCGCCGCACAGTATGAGCATCTCGTGCATCCCTTTGTGATTCTGTTGTCGTTGCCGCTCGCCGTTCCGTTCGGCTTGATCAGCCTGTACTGGGGAGGCGAAACGCTGAATCTGTATTCCGCACTCGGCATTCTGGTTCTGTTCGGCGTTGTAAAAAAAGCATCGATTCTGCAGGTTGACCATACCAATGCGCTGCGTGCCAAGGGGATGGAACGCGAAGAAGCGATCATTCAGGCCAACCGCGATCGGCTCCGTCCGATTCTGATGACGACGCTGTCGTTCGTCGTCGGACTGTTGCCGCTCTTGATCGCAACCGGACCCGGTGCCGAAGAACGCCGCTCGATCGCCGTCCTTGCCGTCGGCGGACAGACCCTCTCGCTGCTGTTGACGCTGCTTGCGATTCCCGTTCTCTACTCGTACTTCGACGACATCGGCCTGATCGCCCATCGGGTCTGGAAATGGTGGACACGACCCGCCAAATCAACGTTGACGACTCCGCAGCCGAGTTCGGTGGCAATGACGACGGCGGAACAATCAAGTCGTTGAGATACTTCATGTGGGCGATACGTTTTCTGCGATTCCGTCGCATTTTAACGATTCGACGCGGCTTACGCGATCCGGAGTTGACCCTTGAATTCCAAAGAAAATCGCCTTTTACAGGCAGAATCGCAGACGTGCGTTTGAGTTTGAGTCGAATTGACACAAAGAGATATTCATTAACGAAAGGCTTAAGTCACTGTGACAATTGGCATTAACAATTGACACGCACGCATCAACACCGCATAATATGGTTTATCTGAAAATGAATTTCAGTTGAATTTATTCCTTTCAATAATGCGGTTCCGCGGTCACCTCATGATGCGTCGTCGCTGAGGTCGATAACTTTCGTTCTTTTTGTTGTTTCAGAAAAGGAATCACCATGAATGCATCACGTCGAAAAGGGTTTACGCTGATCGAGCTATTGGTCGTCATCGCCATTATTGCCGTCTTGATTGCCTTGCTGCTTCCGGCAGTGCAACAGGCACGCGAAGCGGCACGCCGTACCCAATGCAAAAACAACCTCAAGCAATTGGGGTTGGCGGTGCACAACTATCATGACGCTCATTTGGTGTTCCCGTATGGAGCACAGGGTTATGGTCCCGCCGGCCGGTTCTATGGCGCCTGGAAACAATTCGTATTGCCCTACCTCGATCAGGCAGCTTTGTATAATCAGGTCTCTCCATACTTCGGGTACCCGGCAACGTCATACGCCACGATTAATGCTGCTCTGGCAACGCAGAATCTGATCGCATTTCCTGCATTTTATTGCCCCAGTGAATCGGCCGATCAGGTCGGTAACATCCCGGCAAGTGCATCCTGGCCAAGCGAAATATGCGTTCCGACGACATCAGCGCGATCCAGTTACGTCGGGAGCGCTGGCGCGGACAATGCCGGTTCGTGTGCGGCGACGCTGTGCAACGGAACGAATTGCTACTGCGGAACCGCAGGAGCCCACTTTATCGCCAGCCCTTCAGAAAGCTCGATCGCTGGCATGTTCGCTCAAAGTGCCACGCGCACAGCGATCCGACATGTGACTGACGGCACGTCTAACACACTGCTGCTGGGTGAAGTCACTCAAGCCCGACCGTCACAACTGAGCGTCAATGCACTCGGCTCCAAATGGCAGGCTGTGCTCGGCATTTGGGGTTGCGCATCGACGGCCGCAGGAATCAATTCCCCCTTGCGTACCGGCAATTATTACGGCAGCGAAGCTTTCGCCAGCTACCACGAAGGTGGGGCGCAGTTTACGATGGCGGATGGTTCCGTCCGCTTTATCTCGGAGAGTATTGATCTCCGCGTATTCGGATTTGTCGGATCGCGATCTGGTGGTGAAACGCTGGGCGAATTCTGATACCGTCCTTAAAAGGTGTCGTTGTTACACACACTTACAACTGCGACTGCCGGTGGTTCTGGCAGCCGCAGTTGTTTTCTTTCACAATTTTGAGGATACAACATGCGCATGGTTTCGGGGATACGTAACTTGAGTCTTTTGGCGATATTGCTGGGGAGCTGTCTGGCTGGCTGTGGCCCGGGAACTGACAAGCCGGCGACCGTTGCCGTTGGGGGTGTCGTGACTCTTGATGGACAGCCTGTCAAGAATGCCCGAGTAAGATTCATTCCTGATGCCGACAAAGGACGTGCCGCGGCCGGAACGACCGGCGACGATGGTTCATTTTCGCTCTCGACATTTGACACGGATGATGGAATTGTCCCGGGCAACTATTCTGTTGACGTCACTAGCATGGCAATCGACGACATCTCGACGGAGACGAAGGACAGCGGCGAGCCCCTGACGAGCGAGATTCCGGCAAAATTCAGTAATTCGACCACCTCGGGCGTGTCGTTTACCATCGGTGAAGGAGATGCCGGGAAGAATCTGGAAATCAAACTCACCACCCAATAATCAACACGGTAAATACAACGAGAATTCAACGGATCGATCGGGCTTTTGAGCGAACGGTCGATCCGTTTTGCTTGTTGTTAACGAAAAGACAACTGCGACGACATCGGCTTCACGTCAGAGATGAAATCGGGTGCCCCTGAAAGATTCGGAACGGCCGGCCTTCGGTGTCGTGAAACTCCGCTTCGGAATCGACTCCCAATTGCGCAAAGACGGTCGCCGCCATATCGGAGGGGGTATGTCCGTCCGATATGGGTTGTCCCCCCTGCGGATCAGTCTTGCCGATCACTCGTCCCGGTACAATCCCCGCACCCGCGAAAAAGCAGGGGAAGACGTCTCCCCAGTGATGCCGGCCGTCGGTGAATAGATCCCCCGCAGCGTTCTTGCCACCGACGGCGATCGGTGAAATCATCGGCGTGCGACCCATCTCGCCACACATCACGATCAGCGTTTCGGAGAGCAGACCCCGTTCGTGCATGTCGTCGAGAAAACCGCTGAGACAATGATCGAGCGACGGTAACAATTTTCCCTTGAGATCGCGAAACGCATTCTGGTGCGTATCCCAGCCGCGCAAATTCACCTGCACCATGCGGACGCCCGCTTCGATCAACCGGCGGGCGACAAGAAACGACTGTCCCCATTCTTCCCGTCCATATTGATCGCGCATCGCTGCCGATTCCTGTGTCAGGTCGAACGGGTTGTTCTTCCCGCGCTGCGAAAGAATCATCATCAAGGCTTGTTTCTGATACGCATCGTAATTCTCGACGACGCGGTGAGAATCGAGGTCGCGGCGCATCGCATCCAGTTGTGCGAGCAGGCGTCCGCGATGTTCGATGCGCTCGATGGCAATCTCGGTGCCGTTTCCCAAATCGGGAAGTGTAAAATCGGGGTTGCGGCAACTGCTGTTGTCGTACCACGAGTTCGGCAATTTGCCTGGCCGACGATCGGGATCGTCGGGCTCGTCGTGGCTGAAACAATTCGGGCACGAACCGGCCGGATCGGGGGCCCGGCATTGCGGAGCGAGATTGACCCGCCAGTGCGCGAACTTCGGACCGAGCATCCCCGGAGCCGTTCCCGCGACATAAAACTCACCCGTGTTGATGCGGGTTCGCGGTACTTGAATCACCGGAGGGAGCCCCATACCGGGCAATGGGGGAACGGCATACGCGACCATCGATCCGATGGAAGGCCATTCGAGATTGCGTGCTTTTTGCAGGCCGATTGTTCCTGTTGTTTCACCGGGAGGAAGATAATTCATCCCGGTATTCACCATATACATCGACGCGGCATGTTCGTTACGGAACTGGCGATCGGCGGGATGATACATGCTGCGGACGATCGAATACATGTTCGCCCGCTTCGCCAAACGAGGAAGATATTCGCAGACCGTCAGATCAGGATTGCTCGATTGAATCGTGCCGTATTCGCCACGAACTCTTTCCGACGCTTCGGGCTTGGGATCGAATGTCTCGTGCTGCGAAGGGCCGCCCGACTGGAAGATGAAGACCACGTTTTTCGCAGGACCGTTAAGGGCTCCTCCCCCACGCTGTTGACTCGCCTCCAGCCTGGCGAGATCGCCCAGACCGGCTCCCAGCAGCGACAATCCGCCGATCTGCAGAATTTCACGTCGACCGATTCGGGGATGGTCTTCGGGCGTGCAACCACGGCGATGTGAGGGTAGCCGTCTCGCCATATTTTTCCCCCGAGGTGTTTGACTTGAACTCATCACATCAATAGATCGTCATCTAACCATACTTTATTTGAATTCAACACCTCATTCAACGGGTATTTATCAATTGACCGTTCAAAAAGGTGAAAGTCTGTTGTCCGCGATCCCGATTATTCCGGACAAGAAAGCGACTATGAATCCCAGAGGACTTACGTGATTGTCCTTCGAAAATGCCTGGAGTAAGAGGGCTTAAAATCGGAGGTTAATATAATGTCATTGAAATTCGGGAAAATCAGGTCTAGAATTCAGCATACTCATTCCGACGTTTTCATAGATAGAAAAGCGGGCATGATCTCACAAGCGATGGAATATTCACTGCGGGCAATGGCTTTATTGGCCCAGAACACCGCTGAACCGATCGCCGTCCAGCACATCGCCGAGCGATGTCAGGTACCGGCCCCTTATTTGTCAAAACTTATGCAAGGGTTGGTGAAATCCGGGTTGGTCAAATCTCGACGAGGAGTAAACGGCGGATTTACACTCTCGCGACCTCCCGCCGAGATCACGCTCTCCGATATCGTTCAGGCCGTTGACCCGATTCGGAGAATCGAACGATGTCCGTTGGGAATCAAAGGACATGTCGCCCTCTGCCCGTTGCATCGCAAGATCGATCAGGCCATTGCCACGATTGATGATGCGTTTCGCAGCACGTCTCTGGCCGACTTGTTCCAGGAAAGTGGCGGCGTGGTCCCATTGTGTGAAACCCGCGAACAGCTTTTTCAATTCGCAGCTCGCGGCACTTAATAGATGCGTCGCCGGCGATTTCCACGGCAATAGCTCTTGTTCGATAAGAACAGTGCCTCGCAGGGGATCGAACACCAGCGGTTCTTCATTTCGATTCGCGCAGCGTGTGTCCGATGGCGAAGACTACGATGGCAACAACGGTGAGCGCGGGCATAAGAATCAGTCGAAATCCGAAATTCAGCTGCCAGAGAATCAACAGAGGGAGAAATCCCATCACGAGCAGTTGCAGGTAATATCCGATCTGCTGTTTCATGTCCCCGAGATAACTTTCTATCAGGATGATCATCAAATGCACGGCGGACATTGCTCCGATGCCGCGTCGTTTGGTCTCTCATTACATTAACGAGAACGTCCGTCAGACGAAACCACGGAACAGGCGATAGGACCAGTCCAACGCCAACAGCAGGGAGAGGAGCAGCATGAGGCTGAAGTTATGCCACAGATCGTAGGGATGCTGTCGGATCGATGTCACTCCGGCTGGTGTTTCCGCCGAGACCCAGCCCTCTTCACGTGTCGGATCAATCACTCGCCCACCGGTTAATGACGCCCAGCGTTCGAGCGTAGCAAGGTCGACTGCCGTCCCGTCAATTTCCCGATCGCCGCGGGTCACCTCGATCACGACGAACGTTTCTGCGACAGACTGGCCGTTCAATGTCGCCGACGCTTCGATGCGATAGCGTCCAGGTTCGGTCGCTTCGAATTCGACGGCGGGAATCGCTCCGGGAGTCGCCGGCACGCGGATCGAGACGGGAACACGCCGACCGTCGGGCATCACGACGGTGGCGTCGAGTGATGGGACCGATGGTTCATCGCCGCCGGTGGTATTCAATTCGGCGGCGATTCGTACCGTTTCTCCGGTTCGATACTTGGTTCGTTCGGGACGCAAAAACATCTGCCGCCCCGCCGCCGATCGCTCCATCGGGGCCATCGCCCGCATGGCGTGTTGCCAGAAGGCGGCGTGCAGTGTCACCCCGTCGTCGGTCCTTGGTCCATAATTCTGCCAGCGCCATAATGTGTCGGTCGCGACAAACAAGACGCGGCCTCGTCCGTATGTGTGCTCGACTATCACGGGCAACGGACCGTAAGCATTCTGATGTCCCATTGCCTCTACGAGTACGGTTGCAGCCGGCTGTTTGCGCAGCACCGGGTAAACATGTTCGAGCGTCGGTAACGTCGAGACTGTTTTCGGCTGCGAATTCTGACCGGTCGGCAACGTAAACCAATCGGATGACCGTCCCGCCGGTGTCAGCTGCAACTCAATTGCACCGGAGAGCGGCAATCCCGAATCGCGTGTCAATTCCACAGGCAACAACCGAGACAATTCGGGCGTTTCGACCCATTCCCCCAAATGCCTTCCCGCCAGAACGACGAGCGATTTACCGCCATCGCTCACCACCGAATGAATGTGGCGTGCGAGACCTCGCGGCCAACTCGACGGCTGCACGTCACCCACAATGATCGTATCGAACCCATCGAGTTCGCTGCGACTTTGTGGAAAACCGCCCAACTTAACCCGCCGGTCTGGTTCTCCAAACTGTACAAAGGCATTCCCCTCTCGGGACAGAAACGCCGTCATATTGAAACTCGGATCGTCTTCAAGCACACGCCGGAGATATTTGAATTCCCAGCGCCAGGTTTCTTCCAAGATCAGTACATCGTGCTTGTCGTCGACGGCCAGTACATTAACGGCAAATGGCCGACCGACAGCGGCCTCCCCTTGTCGTAAAAAGAATTCGTAACGTTTCAATCCCGCCTCTTTCGGGCAGTCCTTGATGATGACGAACCGATCATCCGCGGCGACCAGTCCCGCCAATTCTTCCCGAGCCAGTTCCTGCCCTTCAACTTCGGCGACCAGCGTAAGATTGTCGAGTGAACGGTTCGGCCGCACCGTAACCTGAAATGCGGTTTCCGATCCGACAAGGACACGGCGTGCCGCCTGTACCAGATCGATCGAGGCCGCCGAGGCAGCTTCATTGTCGGCTGTCAGCGACAACGGCAGGATATCGACTGCCAGTCCCAGTTCTTTGGCAGTGGCCACGACATCGGACGAACTCCGATTGATGCCGTCGGAGACCAGCAGGACTCGATCGGGATCTGCGTTTATTTCACGGGACGCGTTCGACAACCGGACATGATTCCAGGCCGATTTGAGACTCGCCGCGATATCGGTTTCGTCACCAGCCGGGGCGATTTGATCGAGTTCATCCGGCATGATCGGAATGGCACGTTGATCGAATGAAAACCAATGCACGTTGTGCGTCCGCGTTGCAGATTGCACGGCCGGACTCTGCTCGATAAGCCGCCGTGCTTCGTCCCAGCGCGTTCCTTCGGTCGACGCCGACGACATACTTGCCGAGCGATCGAGCAACAGAATCAGGCCGGGGACGTCGGTAACGGATTTCGGCAGAGAAAGTACGGGTTGAAACAGGCAGAGTGTCACGACGGCGATCATTCCCAATCGCAGCAAACCTAACTGCCAGATGGCGTTACGAGGAACATGCTTTTCCCGCAACAGCCAGCTGCCGTATGCCAACACGGCCATCAGCGCGACGGCAAACAGCACAATGACCGCCGGTGGAAACATCGGTAACCATTGCCAGGTCATCATGGTGCGGTCGCTCCTTCCCGCTCCGCCTCACGTTCTTTCAGCGGTGCGACAAAACCGCGGCGTCGACGATGTGAACCACTGATCGCCGGATTCATTTTCGGGCAAAGCCAGTGTACAAGAAACATTTCCGTCAGCAGACACAATCCTGCAAGTCCGATCAACCAGGGTTCCAAGACAATACGATCGTCGTCGGCATTCGCGGTCGATTCGGAGATTCCCTGCACCTGTTCGATTTCGATCTCAACTGGGGACCACCACGCGCGGAATTTCTCGGGATCGACCGACTCCAACCGACTCTCTTCACGCCCCGGTTGTATGATCAACGAAAAATCGGCCGTCGAACCGTCAGACGATTCAACCCGGTAGTACCCCGCTTCGGTCGCATCGGCAATGTTCATCCAGGTTCGCGTCCCGACCGATTGCAGCTGCACCGTGACGTCCTTCCCAGAGGGGGACAAAACGCGCGGCGGCCGGTTCGTTGCTTCATCATTCGACAACACGAGCGTCATCGGCTCACCGATCGTCCAGCTGCGACGATATCCTCCGGTTTGTACGTGAGACAACAAACGATCGATTAACGGGACGAAACTCTTTCGACGCGGTAAGTCGCACCAGCGGTCATCAGCCGAGGCGTTTACGATCACGACTTTCCCCGCACCGACACGACGGGCGATCAGCGCGGGCGAGCCGTCACCAAGCGTCGCCAGCACTTCGTCGGAGGGGGACAACTCCTGAGCGAAACGATACCACCGTTGCGATGACGTCGCTGCGAGATCGCCAATCTCGGGATCGACCAACCCCTTGAGTATCGAATGCCGATCGTTCCAGTGAGTCCAGGTCGACAAGCCTCCGTCGGCGATCTCGGCAGCCAGCGTTCCGGCGAGTTCCGCAGGCAGAATGCTTCCCGACGCATCGAGAGGCTGCCGAAACCCGCGATTGTAATTCTCGTATTCGACGGTGGGCCCGAGAAACAGAATCAATCCGGCTCCGTGCATCACGCGCGCTGTGATAGCCGTCGCCAGCGATTCGGGCAGGCCGGGGACGTCCGCCAGAAGAATGACTTCAGCCGCGTCAATGTCGTTCGAGGTCAACGTTGACGGATCACGCACGAGTAAGGTGCCTTCGGCAGCGAGAGAACCGGCTTCGCCCAACGCACCGATGGCCGTCTCTAACGCCAGTCCGGTTCGCTGGGTCGCGCCCGGGGGGGTAATCGGCGTCACCAACAATAACGGAGCCCCTCCCGTCTCGCTGAGGTCGACATACAGCACGTCATCGTCGGCCAGATCATCGGCAGGTTCGAGTTTCAGCGTGGCAAGACTCCCAGAGGCTTCGAATGTGGATGGCAACGGCAATTCAAGTTGCGTCCGTCTCCCCGGCGTAATCGTCACCGGTATCTCTTCGGTTTCGACTCCCTTCACCCCCGAAATATGCAGTGTTCGCTTTAACGGACCGTCTCCGACGCCGTCGACTTCAACACGCAAGACAGCGGTCGAATCTGCACCATGAACTCGCGCGCCAACCAGCCAGGCATTTCTCGGTAAAGGAACAGAGGCATCGACCAATCGAAATGTGACTGACGGCAGATCACTGACATCGTGTGCGAACGTCGCGAGTTCTGTCGTATTCCAACCAGACGCCGGATTGTCCGTCAAAAAAACGACTTCGACGGCGACATCCGGTCGGAGTTGAGTCAGCAGCGAACGAATCGGTTCCAGTGAGGTATCCAGTCGCGTCTCTTCCAACGTCGGCTGCAGCGTTTCGATCGCCGGTAAATACAACGCCGGGTCGGAAGTCCACGGGGCGAGAACGCTCGTCGATTGGCCGGTCACCAGCACGGATGTGCGATCCCCCGCGACGTTGTGACGAATGATGTCGAGAGCCATCTTGCGAACCGACTCGAAGGGTGTCGGACGGCCGTCGACCAGCCGGCCCATGCTGCGACTGACATCCAGGACGATGATTCGATCGAGCCCCGAACTCTCCCCGCGCGTCGACCAGATCGGCCGCGCCAGCGCGAAGACAAGTAACACCAGGAATGCTGCCCGTAACAGAAACAGCAACACCTGATGCCATTGGATACGCCGCGCCATTCGCTGTTGTGTCAGATGCAGCCAGCGCAAACTGCTGAACGGAGTCTGACGGACATGCCTCGGCTGAAACAGATGGACGACTATCGGAATAGCCAGCAGGGCCAGACCGAACAGAGCCAAAGGGGCGAGCAAAGTCATCGGCGCACCTTGCTGCGACGGTTGAGAAACGCGGTGAGAGCATGGTCGTACTGCTGTCGCGTATTGATCAACTGATAATCAATTCCCGATTCGGTCAAACCCTTGCGGTAAAATTCACAACATTGCCGAATCTGTTCGAGATACCCGTCGCGGACGGCCATCGGGTCAATCTCCAGCTCTTCACCCGTTTCCAGATCGCGGAACTGCGTCGCTCCTTGAAAGGGAAATTCCAGTTCCGCCGCATCCTGCAGATGAAAGACGATCACATCATGTTTCTGGCTGCGCAGCTGCCGAATCGCCTTGAGCGTCGTTTCGGGGTCATCGATCAGATCGCTGATCACCACCACCAGTCCCCGGCGTTTCAGATTACGGGCTATTAAACGCAGACTCGAAGGCATGTCGGTCCCTCCTTCCGGAGGGTTGTCGACCATCACCTTCATCATCTGGCGCAAATGCGGACGTCGACAACGGGGTTGAACCAGCAGACCCGGCTTTGCGCCGAACAGAGCCAAACCACAAGCGTCTTGCTGCCGCAGGACAAGATAACCAAGACAACTGGCTAGAAAGCAGCCGTAATCCCATTTCGTCAGTAGCCCGGTGCCGAAGGACATCGACGCCGAGCGATCGAGCAGAACATAACAGCGCAGGTTCGTTTCATCTTCGTAACGTTTGACGTAATAATGATCGGTTCTTGCGTACAAATGCCAGTCGAGGTATTTCAGATCGTCGCCGGGGACATATTCGCGATGGTCGGCGAACTCGACCGAAAACCCATGAAACGGGCTTTTGTGCAGACCGTTTAAAAATCCCTCGACGACCAGCCGAGCCAGCAGTGGGGAAAACCCGACTCGCGCCAGCACCTCGGGATTCAAATAACGATCGGGACTCGCCGAGGAGATTCCTTCGGTTAACGACACCTGACCGGCATGCTCACTCCAGGCGCGATGTAACTTCTGCAACAGTCTCGATGCTGACGGTCCGAGCTTACGCCACCACGCAGAACGTTGATTCCCGTTCCGGGGGATTGGTGTATTCGGCGGGAGGGGCGAATTTGTGGACATGTCGCTTCAGACTTTCGTGCCTCGTCATGCACCGACAGATCACTCGATCAGTTTGTTCGTTCCGTCACCATTTCGAGGAGTCGGCGAACGATGTCATCGGTGCTGATCCCTTCCGCCTCAGCGGCGAAGCTGCACGAAATGCGGTGCCGCAAAACGGGGAGCGCCAGATGACGGACATCGTCGCACGATACGTTCAACCGGCCTTGCAACGCGGCCCGGCATTTCGCACAAAGAATCAACGCCTGACTCGCACGCGGCCCGGCCCCCCACGAAATCTGTTCGGTGATGAATTCCGGTACGCCGGGTTCCAGAGGACGAGTCGCCCGGACCAGATCGACGGCATAGCGGGTCACGTGCTTCGAAACCGGAAGACTGCGTACCAGTTTCTGCACGCGGATTACGATCTCCTGATCGCACACCGGTTGCAGATTTACCTCGACGTTCGCCGTCGTTCGTTCGACGATCGTCTCTTCTTCATCGAGGGAGGGATACCTGATAAACGTATTCAGCAGAAAGCGGTCTTTCTGCGCTTCCGGCAGCGGATATGTTCCTTCCTGATCGATCGGATTTTGAGTCGCTAAGACGAAAAACGGTTCGGACAGTTTGTACGTCTTTCCGCCCGCGGTCACTTCGTGTTCCTGCATCGCCTGCAACAGGGCGGCCTGAGTTTTCGGCGGCGTCCGGTTGATTTCATCGGCCAGCACGACGTTCGTAAAGATGGGGCCGGGGACGAAGACCGTGACACGTTTACCCGTCGTGTGATCTTCTTCGATCACGTTCGTCCCCACAATGTCCGAGGGCATGAGATCGGGGGTAAACTGAATGCGTTTGAATTCGAGCGACAATAACTGCGCCAGCGTGTTGATCATCAACGTCTTGGCAAGACCGGGAACCCCTTCGAGCAGATTGTGACCGCCGGCGAATACCGTCACCAGCAGTTCTTCTAGAACCGATTGCTGACCGACGATCACCTGCGACATGCCTTCGAGCATGCGGGCGTGGAGTTGACTCAGTTGGGCTAATTCACGTTCAATTTCAGCGGGGGGAATGCTCACGATGTTGGCTTATCAGCAGAAGGTAATGAGGAGGGAATATACGGCTCGGCCGATTCAACGGAATGTTGCGTTCAAATGACACGGTCCTCAATAACCTCTCGATTTTGACTTTCTGTGCGTAGAAATCTGGATAATTCAGACGAAATGACGACTTTTCTGTCCACCGGTTTGTTCAATCGTGCATCGACGATTTAGTGGCTCAGTGCATACGTAATCGCATTAATCACAATTCGCGTCGCATCGTCGGCGCTGACTCCCTTCGCGTAGGCATTCGACTCATGATTCACGCCGCTCATCAGGTCGAACGGCGTATACAGAACCGCCAATCGACCGTCTAAAAACACTCCGTAGAATTCCGGATATTCGAGCGTGGGATCATCGCGCAAGGCAGTCGGAGTATACTCGACCCGTTCGATGGGATTCCATCCTCCCAGAAACAGCGGATGCGTGGCGGGGAGTTTGATCAGTTCCCCCTCGGGAAGTGCTTTTTGAAGTTCTCGCCGAAAACCAATGTCGAACGGCTGTAAACCGGCGGCTGCCGTGGCGACGATCATGCCTCCCCGTTCGAGATAGGCTTTCAGACCGTCGGCCTCTTCACCGGTCAACTGAAAATCGTAATGTCCCGTCATAAAGACGAGTGGGTAATCTCCCAGTTCGGGATCGTCGAGAGCCACGGCCACCGGAGCGTAGTCGACGTCGAGACCGGTATTTTCCGACAGCCCCTGCAATACACTGTTTTGTAGTGACGGATTGACATCCCAGCTGCCGTTGTAGGCGAGAAGACCGAAACGAAACACGTCGCCGGGGGCGGTGCGTCCGTCGTAGACCGGGAATTCCTGTGCGAGAAAACGCCCGTACTCGGTAGCCCCTAGAACGTACGAAACCAGATTGACGCCGAGTCGCACGGCGGATTCACCGACGAGGTGCTTTCCTTGCGGATGATACGGTTCGCTGCTCCAGGCCGCCCCCATACCGATCGGTGCGAGAATCGCTGCGGCGCGCGTACCGATATCGAGTGTGTAGATTTCAGGGGGTTGCTGAAACTGAATTCCATTGACGAGCGTCATCACTTTAGGAACGCGATAACGGGCGTTAAACAACGGGTGATCTTGTGGAGCCCGCATGAAGCGTTTTTCAGGAAACACTTTTCGCATCTCGCGAACGACGGCTTGCGAAAACTCATCGCGCCCGCGAGCTGCATTGAATAAGATGGTTCCTCCTTCTGAGAGAAACTTTCGCAGGTTATCAACTTCTTCGGGTGAAAAGGTGAAGTCGTAATCACCGGCCATAAACAGCAAGGGAATATCAATCGGATCGAATCCCTCGCTGGCCAGCGGCTTGGTGGCATACTGGTAGTTGTTCCCATCCTCCAGCCGGGAATTCACCGACGCCATCAGGTAATAACCGTCGTTGGGAAAACTCTTCCATTGTTCGAACGTCTGAACCGTGCCGTCGGTGTGCACGTATTCGAGCGTTTCTCCGTATTCGAGCTTGTACATGACAGTCAAGTTCGTAGGAGGAGGAGGCGTACGGGTTTGTGTCTTACGTTGCGATGGACCGGGATCGGGAATGACACCCGTATCTTCGCCGCTCGCTTCGGTCTTATCAGGTGCCTTGACCGGCGGTGGCGGCGGTGCTTCCGCAGGTGGAAACGTAACGCGGCGCTGGGCAAGTGCAGTGGATGCCTCCCCCAGACCGAGAACGATCATGAACAGGCAAATTCCGACGGTATTCGCACAGACACGTTTCATGGCAAGGTCACCTCGAGCGTGGGTTTCTTTTCGTTGGCATCGGCGCGGTACCAACCGGGTTCCGGCGTGACGGTCAGCGTTTTCAGAATTTTGCGTTCCCCGTTCTCACCAATAATCGGGCCGACGATGTTGACTTGATATTGTGGTGCCGGCTGCGGTTTTGCATCGGCATCAAGATGCCAGCCCCGCACGATTAATGGTTCTAATGTTCGCGGGAACGGCGTCAGGCTGTTTTTCAGCACCGGTGCAGGGGAATTCCGCACGTTGGGATCTTGCGCACCAGGGGGCAAGGGTTCTGGTAAATTGGCGCTCTTGAATTCGACCGCCACCTCCGGAGGAACCTGTCCGTCGACTTGTACAACCACATAATACAACATCTGCACAGCCGGCAATCGAGGCTTGCCCTCCACAATCGGTGCCGGTTCGAAGTTCGGCGGAATCGTGATGTCCTCCGGCGTGATCGGGGAATTGATCAACGTGAGTTGATCGTCACTAATGTAGATCTTGTAGCCCTGTGGATGGGGTTGCATGTCGCGAATATCGAGATTCGTCATCTGTATGATCGAGAGATTTTGATAATACCCGGTCTGGCTTTTTTCGATCAGCACATCTTCGACGGTTCCAGCGGCGCTGGTCAGCGTCAGTCCATGAGGACAATCGCGAATGTGTAAATTCTTGATCATGAACCCGCTGCCGTACCAGTACACGCCGGTTGCGCACTTCTCGACGAGCGTGTTCGTCATGGTCGAATCATTTTGACCATAACAGGTGACCCCCGTCGGGTAGTTCCCGCGTATTGTGTTGCCTCGAAATTCCAACAATGGGGAAGCCGATAAATACACGGCCGGCTGCGGCACGGGAAACGGGTCATCCCGCTCGAACAGATTGTCGGCAATGATGGCCGAATCGCAACTGGTCGCATTCAAGCGAGAGGTGCCTGTAAAGTGATTTCTGAGCACATTGATCCGCTCGCCCGGTTTTGCGCCGGTATTGTCGATGCCGGTCGCCTGCACATAAATGTTAATAAGATTCGTTCGCTGGATATCGAGCGTGGTACCGGTTGCCGACTCCACGATTGCCGTGGGATCGACAGGAGGACTCCCCGCAGGCACCTCTTCGACCGGAGGTTGTGAAATCAACACGGCGTTACGACGGCTTTTCGACAAACCGCCGCGACCGGCGACGATCAGCCCGCCCCCTTGACTGGTTTTCAACATGCGTTGTTCGGGATCTTCCGCGACAAGGCGTAACTCGTGATGGTCCTTCGACGATTTCGAAGCATCCATCCGTATGTAGCCGTAATTGTCGATCAGGCCGTTCACCGTCATGACGATCCGGCCGGAGTTCATCTTGAATTGCAACAGCGCACGGGGATCGAGCGCGAGGTTGCGGCAACTCGTTTTGCCGTCGTCGTCGCGATCAAAATCGATGACGTCGTCTTTCGAGATCACGACGTCGTCGTCCGGACCGGGCACCTTGCCCCCTAGCCAGGTCGCCCCCTCCGACCAGGCTCCTCCTCCCGTTGTATTGGAATAAATCTCTTCTGCCGAAGCTGAAGAAAAATTTGCAATGACGAGACAGACGGCCAATATGCAGGTCATTCGTGACGATGTATTTGTCATGGCTGGTCTCCCGGCGTGACTCCCTCCGTAAAATTTTTCAACCAGTGCAATTCCTCATCGGAGACGGCATGAACTTCCAGGCTGTCGACCTCGATAACGCCATAGGGAAGAGTTCCGATGTAAATCCGGCCGTCGAGCGAACCGGGGGGAGCGTCGAGTAGAAAGCCGATCTTGCGCCAGCTGCCGTATGTTCGTTCGAGAAAGTAGGTTCCACGTCCTTTGACTTCGAGATTCTCATTTTCCTTGCCGTACATGTAAAGGTAGACGTGCGGGTTGAAACCGGGGAACAGTGCATGCATATGCTCGCGCACCCAGCATTCCACCCAATAATGCCCGCTGATCGTCAGATTTTGCAGCGGGTGTTCGTAGGTCAGATAACCAAGATAGATCGGATACGCTTCAACCAGGCCGACATGCTGACCCGAAAATCCAAGTCCGCGCACGACCTTGAAGTTCATCGTACTGGACCAGGGAGGTTCATCCGGTTCGAAACTGGTCGTCCACGTTTCGAAATGCCGCAACTGCGGTTTTCCACCCGCCTCAGAAGGAGGATCGGCGCGGTCCAGCCGATCTTGAAATTCCTGTTTCCGCGCGGCGAGTTTCTCATCTTCGTAATACTTGGGAAACCCCTTTTCCAACACGTTCAACCGCTCGATGGCTTCGGACAACTGTTCCAGGCGAGCCAGACACTCCGCCATACCGTACAACGTGCGATCCCGGTAACCCGCCCACTGCCGCAATTGAAGCAGAACTTCATAATTTCGCAGAGCGGCATCATATTGTCCCGCTGCGCGGTCTGCCTCAGCGCGAAGAAATCGGTAAAGACCTTCGAGCTTCTGTTCGGGATAATTCAATTCAATCTGGTCCAGAAGCAACTGGGTTTCCTTCAAGTCTCCCGTGCGAAGTTTCTGTTCGGCGACGCGCAATAACGCTCCGCGCGTGATTGCTTCTGACTGAGCCGTCGCCAGAAACTCCTCTCCTCCCAGCGACGCTGCAAGTCGATACAGTTCTTCCGCCGCTTTCAACTCGCCCGCTTCCACCAGCAAATCTCCCCGTTGAATGGCGGCTCGGCGAATGTCCGGGTGTTCGAGACGGCGATGTTGTTCTAACAAGGCGTCGAATTGCTTGGCCGCGACATCGGGCTCTTTGAGTTGCCGATGCGTCATCTCGGCAGCCGTCAATTGCACGCCGACAGCCAGCGTCGGAAGGTCTGCAAATTCATCGGTCGCCTGCTTCAGCGTTTGTTCGAGTTCCTTTTTATTGCCGGCATGTCCCAATGCGGCAATCAGCGACTTGTACAACTCCGCACGATATTGCGGATCGAGCCCCGATTCGGTCAGACGGTGACGCGACAGGCGTTCCAGCAACGGCCAGCGCTGCGGCGCTTCGGTGCTTTGCAGAAAATCGAAAATCAGATCTTGTCGTTCGGGGGGAAGCGTCGACACGTCCGATGCCTCAATGTCGCGAATCACGTATCGAATCGAGAGCGGACTAACGACGCCAGGGGCGGCCCAGACGTGAACTCGCTTTCGAAACGGGGGAAACGTCCCTCCCCCTGTCAAAGTGACGGTATAGTCGCCGGGCGTGTAATAGACGTGCCGTACGCTGGAACCGACTCCCGTTGAGCCGTCGCCAAAATCCCATACGACCTGCTTCGGATCGGCCGGCAGGTCTCCCTGCGCTTCGAAACGAACGAGGTACAACATCGCGTCGCCCGATGTCATCAGCGCATCGTCGATGCCGAAGCCGATCGCGGCACCGGTGCCGCCTTCCGCAACGTCAAGAGCGGCGACGTGCGCGAAATCGGGGAGTGCGAAGAATTCTTTGGTCACATAACTGAAGGTTTTGGCTTCCGGCGGCACCCAAAGTAGAGAACATCCCCCGTAGGTGTCGGGGTTCTCCATCAGCACGTGAAACATCTCGACAAGATGCGGACCCGCTTTCAATTCGATTTCGGTGCCGGTCGTCTTGATCGGCACGCTTCCTCTCAGTCGCGCATTGACACCGGGTCGATCGCACACCTTAAAGCCGTCGATAAACAAGAATGATGCGTCTTCGGAGTTGACCAGAAAACGGTACACGCCGTCGGCAGCAATGTTCAAATAGCCGCGATACGTGACCGCGTAATGACGGGGGTCGGTCGGACGGAGCGGGTTGGCAGTCTGCACCATCTCGTCGACGAAGGCATTCAACAAGACAGGTCCACTTTGCGTCAAGCCGTCGCGAACGGTTGTCCAACTGCTGATGTCCTCTCCCTTCCAATCGCGCGCTTCCAGCACGATTCCTTCGGGAATGGGTTCGGATGGCGCAGCGGCGGGGGCATTGGCATTCACCGCGTGAACCCAGTACCACAAGTCCTGCGCGTGCCGCGGGAATTGAATCAGCGTATCACCCAGCGGAGCATGTGAAAGGACAGTGACCGGCAGCGAGGTTCCATCGGCGGCCAGAACCAGCAGATCCGAACCGTCGGGCTTAAGCCATCCCCCCGTCGGCAACCGGGCGACAATCGATTTTGCCGTCGACGTCGCCGCCTGGGGACCGACGACGCGCAACGTGTATCGAACGAGGTATCCCTCAGGCCACGCCGGAACGGCCTCGGGGAGCGGTTCCGCCATATTCCTGGGAGGCTCGGCAGGGGGTGTTTCCTGCGCGAAGGTCGCATCGATTGCGATGCAGGCGATGAAGAGTCCGACGACAAGACGCCACGATCTCATACAAGACCAGAAGCAATTCGAAATCAAATCTCGCTCCTTCTCCATCGCATCGAAAGAGAAATTTGAGGCCCGTCACCCAAAACCTGACCTGCGACGGAATTAACCCTACTTTTGACTCGAAACGTCTGGCATCTCGTGGGGAATGAGTCAGTTACAGGACAACATGTCAGCAGAAAAATTTCCCATCGGCAGAACCGTCAACCGATCCAGATTCTGCCTCTGATAACATATTAACAGCGATCCTGGCTGTTATCCAGCAGGAAATCAACCTCCCCGTGTCGAACCTCGACGCGGGTTGATTCCGACATTTTACTTCACCTCGAGAACGACAGTTTGAAGAGATTTAAGACGCCATACCATAGTCAACTGTTTTGTCTGTCGTTGTGTCTGTTGGGATATCCCCGCTTGCACTCGTCTCAATTCCACCATTAGAATCAAAAGAGAAGCGTTTAGAGCGAGACGGTTCCTCCGGAATCGAATTCCTTGAGATCTGTTCGGAGCACGAACAATAATTCTCTGTCGAGGTGTTATGATCGACCGAATCGAATCGTTGCAGGGCCTTATGAAGTCACAGCGACTCCGTTGGCAACGCTGGCACTTGCTCGAAGCCGTCGGCTGGACGCTCTCCGGTCTGCTGGGGTACTTCCTTATCGCCGTGCTCATCGATAACGTGGCGCACCTTCCGATACTGGGACGCTTTGCGTTGACGATCGGCCTGATCCTGATGATCGGCTGGCTTGGTCGACATCTCGTCGCCCGATTGCTTCAACGCCCCGTCACCGAAGACGAAATTGCACTGGCCATCGAACGTCGCACACACGGCGTGGTCGAAAACCGGCTCATCAACGCACTGCAGATCGGCCGCGAATCAGCACAAGGACAATATGCTCTGGCACCGGCCCTCATCCAGGAAAATTGCCGTCATCTGGCGACGGTCACTCTCCCCGCAGCCACAACGATTCAACCGGCGACACGGTGGCTCATTTTTGCGGCGTTTCTGTCGGCGATTGCCGCTGGTGGCTGGCTCTGGCAGCCGCAGCGATTTGCGAGTTCTGCAGCGCGAATTTTGATGCCGTTTGCCTCGATCGACCCCATTTACCGAACGCGACTGGAAGTCGAACCGGGGGATATCGAAGCGGCCGGAGACATTCAACTCCGCATTCGCATCTTGGGTGAGATTCCGGAAGAACTCGCCGTTCTCACCGACGAACAAAATCGACTCAGCACACACGTTGTATCGACGAATCATTCCCGCACCGTTTCGTACAGACTGAGAAACGTGAAGCAGAGTTTGTCGTACGCCGTTCGCGGGGGGGATTTCATGTCTCCCTACTATCGCATCGAGGTTCCGACCCCCGCGCGGCTGAAACATGTCGAAGCGACGTATACCTATCCCGAATATACGCGGATTTCACCTAAATCGGTGACGTCGCAAGGCGACCTCGAAGCACTGGCGAGAAGTCATGCCCGGTTAAAGTTTACGCTCGATCAACCGGTTGAGCATCTCCGGTTGCTGATGCGCAGCCGTCCCGATTCAGACCGCAGCACCGACGGTCAACATGCGAAACCACGCACACTCGAATTGCAACAATCGAGTGCCACCGAATACGTCGGCGAATTATCATTCGACGACGTATCGGAATACGCCCTGGAAGCGGTTCGCCCCGATCGGCCCAGCAGGGTCGGTCCCTGGTACGCCATTCGCATCGTCGACGATGAACCGCCACGGCTGACGCTGACCGGATTACCATCGAACGGTGAACTGGGGATCGACTCACCCATCAGTGTGCAGGTCGAGGCAGTTGACGATCTCGGACTGGCACAAATGGGATTGTTCTTCCGCCGCACGCGACCGAGCGTCGAATCGGAAGCGACTGACGGCGAGGGATGGACGGCGATTCAAACAACGACGATCGACCATCTTCGCCAGGCGACAAATCGCTGGGAGTTATTGCCGGCGAATTGCGGCCTCGTCGAAGGTGAGCGAATTGAACTGGCAGCTCGGGCTCTCGACTTTAATCCGGACCGCGCCACACACTGGACGACCGGCACGCCGCAAGTCTTGCTGATTGCCAGCGATGGGTCTCAATTGCAATTGCTGTATGAGCAGATTCTGAAAACCGAAGCCGAACTGGCCGCACTGATCGAGGTAGAACAACGGCAGTTCAATAGTTTGGAGCGGCTGGTCCGCACGCTGGATAACGATCCGAACGCCGATGGCAACGATCCCGAACGCGTCAAAGTGCTGGTAGCGACGGCGACCGAAACTTCTCTGGAACAGGATCAGACACGTCAGACCGCCGGACGAATCGCACGCGAGATGGCGGCTCCGGCAGGAAATCTGCGTTTGTCTGTCGCTTTACTGGCCGATGCCGAAATGGTGCGGGCCATTCGAATTCTCGACAGCGTCGTGACGCGCGACGATGCCGCCGGCCGCCGAACGTCGTTTGCCGATGTCCGAGCAACAACGCAACGCATCGTGCAAAGTTTGAACGAGATTTACGAACAATATGTCCGATTCCGCAAAGAATGGGAACTGGCGCACATGACGTCGTTCCTGCGAATGCTCGCCGATCGTCAGGCGTTGCTTCGCGATCAAACGGTCGGCTGGCGTGACGGATCCAGCGAGGTTTCCGAGACACTGCGCGAATCGGCTTCGCGACGACAGACAAAGCTGGCGGAACTCTGCGGACTGGCGGCGACGGCATTTTCCGGACTGGCCGAACGCGCTGCCGAACTCGAGTTGCCGTTAAGCGAAACGTTTGCAGAAACCTCCGAAACCCTCGACGGCGAAGAGTTGCAATCGGGGCTGTCGGCCGCGACCGATGCATTAACCTCTTCCGAATGGTCGACCGCTGCCGATCGCCAAACGGAAGCGGCGATCTTGCTCGATGCACTTTATACTCGATTGCGAGAAGCCCAGAACGAAGCTGCCCGTCAGATGTTGTCCGACATGGATCAACACGAAGAAAGCGACCTTGCCGGTCAGGCCGACATCGAAAAACTGAAACAAGGCAACACCGAAGACATGCTCGATGAGCCGGAAGGGTTAAGCCTCGAGAATATCATCCATAACGCCGAAGTCGCTCGTGCTAAAAAAGACGGTACGGGGAACGACGAGGAATACAAGAACGATTATCTTTTTCCGGACAGTGCCGTCCCCGGATTGCAGCGTGCCGACAGCGGCATGCGGCAGGAATTCAAGAATCTTAAACTTGCCGAGTCGCCCGGCAAGACGCCGAGTTTCCCCAGCCAGTCCGACCGGCAGAGCAATCGTGTCAAGCCCCATATTCAAGAGAAATTCGAGGATCTCGTGGGAGATTTGCTCGAAGAAGAGGACGAGATGAAGGAGAACTACGAGACCTTCAATCTCAACGCCGCGTTCAATATCAACGAAAAGGGAGACGTCGGCAAACAAGGGGGAGACCTGAACTCAACGGCGGCAGCGGCGGCAACCGGCAATCAAAAGCCTCCGACGACCAATGTCGGCGGAGCATCCCGCGTCGGCCGACAGGGGGCACGCGCACACGGTGCCGCCGTCGGTAACGAATCGATCAACCGCCGCGGCCGCGACAAGGTTCAGGAAGGTCAGGAACGTGTTCCCGATCAGGCCGGATCGGTGAAAGAAACGAAAAGCGACGACCCGCAGTCGGATACATCGACCGGCATCGGCGGCCGAAAAGTCGAATCCGACGAGGCGACGTTCAGCCTTAGCGATTCCGGCGAATGGTCGGATGACATGATCGATCGCATGGACAAGCCGCTCGACAAGCAGTCGATCGTAGAACGGCAGGGTGCGAAGTTTGATTCCGAACTTGCGGAAAAACTTCGAGATATGACCAGCAAACAGGAACAGACCATCGAACGATTGAAGTCGATTCGCAAAGATCTCAAGAATCTGTATCTGCCAACTGAACATCTTGATCAGCTGATCGATCAGATGCAGGCGAATTTACAAAGCCTCAACGACCGGCCCACGGCCGATATTTTCCGCCTGCAGCAAGAAACATTGGAAAAAGTGAGGGGAGTGTTGCAGGTCTTCCATCAGGCTCATTCGGGATTTCAGGCGAGTTTGCCGCGCGATCAGCACGTTCGTGGACGAATTGTCGACGAACCGGCTCGGTCGGCTCCTCCCGGATACGAAGCCGCCGTCAAAGTCTATTATGAGCGACTCGCCGCTCCTGAAGGATCTCGATGACCGATTTGCTGATCGCCGCGCACCGGCGTCGCGATATGCGGTGTTTGCTGCTGATTTTGGTCGCATGTCTGTGGGGACCGACAATCGGTTTTGCTGCAAAAGAGCTGCGCGTCAAAGCCCCGACGGAAACGCCGCTCCCTTTCGTGACAACGGTCACTGCCCCTTTGGCACGGCATGTCGCCGTAAGTGATGTGGCTGGTATCGTGGCCATCGGCCATCGGATGAAACACCCGGTTCACGTGTCGATATATCGCCTCGATGATCAAGGTCAAGTCGCCGCCGGTGATCCGATCGCGCTGACGCTGCCGAAACCGGCCTCGCTTGCCACGCATTCGAATTTCCCATTGGGCGTGTTATGTCATCCGCAACTCCCCTTGCTATATATCTGGCAGGACATCGACCCTGTCATGCCGAACGTGCTCGTCGACCCCGCATTGACGGCAGAGTTCGATCATCTGTTTATCTACAGTCTCGCCGAGGCGGAACCCAGGTTGTTGCTCGCCACGGCACGCGGAACCGACTACGCCAGCGGAAATCTCGTCGGTGGATTCGCCTTAAACGAAGACGCCTCACGTTTGTATGTCCCCAGCATGCAGCGAATGAATGCAGCGAAAAAATTTGAAACGGGGGTCGGTTGGATCGTGCTCGACCCCGACGGACTCCCGGCCTTCGATTCACCCGATACACCAACTGACGAAGTAATCGCGGCTCCGACCGATGATGTCCCACCGCCGGACTGGGCGACCGCCTCGGCCTTGCACGCGGCAAAGTTAGCCGCCATCGATCAGGCCGCCGCAGCAGGCATGCCGCTGATTCTGCGACGCTATCTGGAAGTGAGCTGGACGTTTCAGACACAACCGGCTCCGTACAATTATGCGCCGTTAAACGATGACATCATTTTTGGTGCGGTGCATTCCGGTATTGCCAACTGGATACTGCCCGATCGCCTGGGCCGTATTAACTACCTTTATGTGCAGCCGTACGTCCCCTATCGCTACCGCGTTGCCGTTCACCCCACGGCTCCGTCGGTCTACGTCGCTCCTATCACCTACGACGGCCGTATCATGCGCGTCGAACATGCCGATGGCTACTTCACGCTCGTGCCGCAGACGCTTAACATTGAGACAATGGTCTATCACAGCACACCGCTGGTATTGCCAAAGACAAATCAGGTTGCGATTGGTGCGAACGGCCGCATCTGCCTGATCGATCTCGAAGAGGATGGCCGCTTCAAAGCCGCCGTCGTGCAAATGACGATCAATAATCCAAACGTCGAAGGTCTGGCGTGGTCCGAGCGATTCGGGCGTCTTTATGTCCCTGTGGAGCCTCCACCATGAACCTGAGCCGTCTCACACATCCTTCTACCGGACCGAATCGTATTGTCGGGTTCTTTCGGTCGTTGCCACTTGTTCTGATAGGTATCGCTTTTTCGCTGTGCGGAAGCACGACGTTTGCGCGCACGATCGTCATCACCGACGAAGAATGCGAACTGATGGCGGCGATCACCGCGGCGGCGCCGCGAGTCGGCTGGGCCGGTATTTCGTACGGGCCGGGAGAGTACATCAACTCGCAGATCGACGTGACGACAAAATCGTCGTTTCTCATTCAGTTTCCGCTCGATCGTATTCCCAAAAGTCATCGCATCAGGAAGGCCGAACTCACGATCCCCTATGATTTGCATGCACCTCCCACGGGAATTCGCACGCAAGTGCATCGTCTTCTTGCCGATTGGGGACCGGGTGTATGTCATCAGTTCCGCCGCACCCGTCCCGAACGAGTGGAATGGAAAACGGCAGGAGCTATGGGATTCGGCACAGATCGGGCCGTCAAACCGACGGCTACCGCGTCGCTGAAAGGGGCGGGCGAGCACACATTCAACGTCACCGAGGATGTCGAATTATGGCATTCCGGCGCAGCGGGAAATCATGGCTGGTTGATTACGACCGATGATCCCATGGGATATCTGAGACTGGCATCCCCCTTCTGGGGGGGGGCCAAACGCTGGAAGCTGCGGATTACTTTTGAGCCGCGTTGACGGTTTCAACCTTCGAAGCAATGGCGACACGCTCCTCGGCGGGCTGCATGAATAACGATTGCAGCACCATCATGATCGAACCGGTTACCAGAAACACGTCGGCAAAATTGAACACCGGCCAGTGAAACGCACCGAATGTGAAGAGCAGAAAATCACGGACGGCATAAATCGTTTCGCCGTTGACGATACAACCATGCATCGCCAGCCGGTCGTACAAATTACCCAGGGCTCCTGCGGTAATAAAGCCGAGCGAAATTGTCATCCATAAACTGCTGGCGCCATCGCGAAAGAAGAGCCAGTACACAACGCCGATGACCGCCACAACGCTGAGCGTCGCAAAGACGAGCGTAAAACCCTGGCCGAATCCCCAGAGGGCACCCTGGTTGAAGCTGGTGACGAAGCGAAAGGTCATCCAGCCGGCGGACGATTCCCACAGCAACGGACCTTGCCGATTGGGATACCCGAGATTCTGAAAAACGACCTCTTTCGAATAGAGATCCAATGCTACCCCCAACACCACAAGTACCCAAAAAAAGATCCAGCGGTTGGTGGGGTAGTGTTTCGTCATAGTGTCAACTTTTCGCGCTTCCGTTCGCATTCGACGCAATTGCGGGCATAAGGGATCGCCTTGAGGCGGGATTTCAAAATCGCCGCTTTCGACGCAGACACGCCTGCCTGCAGGCACATTTCACACATGCCATAAACGCCATTTTCGATTCGTACGAGTGCTGCGGTAATCTCATCGAGCGTTTCCTGCTCGTTTTCGATAAACCGAAGTGAGAAATCCTGTTCGTATGCTTCCGATCCGAGTTCGGCCAGATGCGTGGGCGATTTCGATTCGACCCCGACATCCCCACGGTCAAGCGTTTCGTCGGTTAATTGTCGAACATCCCCGCGCAACCGCGCCTGAATCGAGATCAAAAGGTGCTTGAATTTGTCGAGTTCGTCTTTTTTCATGATGACAGAGAACCTGGATTTCTACAAGACGTTTTTTCGGTCGGAGACCAGCTCTGATTGACCGGAAAACCTCCTGGTGACATGACCGATGACCGTCAAATCGGAGAGAGCTCGTCAAAGAGCACAATATTATGGGCGTACATATGAAGAGCGTCAAGTGTCATGCGTGCTTGATCTTGCGATCAATTTGCGAATTCGTCACCCGCAGAATATTCTGTTCTTGCCCCTTCGATATATCCTCTGTTAATAAAACAGGTTGCGAATAAAAACAGGCCCAGACACCTCTTGAAACCTCGTTTGAATAATCATCACGTTTCGTGCAAAAAATCGTCAGGCAAGGTTGGCCTGTACGATGGTTTTTCAGCATCTATTTCGTATGATAGAACACCGTCGGTCACTCGAACCCGAATTGCCCCTTGATGTTGAGATGATTTGCGCCGTTGAGTTCACGAGCATCGAAAGGAACAGGAATTATGCCGTCTAAGAACGACAAACTGCAGGTCGGAAATCGCGCCCCCGCTTTCGAATTGGCCGCCTTTCCTCAGGGAAAAGTGAAACTCAGCCAGTTCAAAGGGGAAAAAAACGTCGTGCTCTATTTTTATCCACGCGACAACACCCCCGGATGCACGACCGAAGCGTGCGATTTTCGCGACCAAATCACCCATTTCAACAAAAATGAAACCGTCGTCCTGGGAATCAGCCCCGATAAAGTGGAATCGCACGAGAAATTCATCGCGAAATTCTCGCTCCCCTTTACGCTCCTCTCCGACCCCGAACACACCATTGCCGAAAAATACGGGGTCTGGGTAGAAAAAAACATGTACGGCAAGAAGTCGATGGGGATTCAGCGATCGACATTTTTGATCGACAAAGCGGGAAAACTGGCCGCGATCTGGCCGCGAGTTTCGGTGAAAGGGCACGTGCAGGCTGTCGCTGAACAACTCAAAGAGCTGTCGTAATTCGCCGGTCAATAGGATGTCACGAATTCGACACCGTACGTCTCGTTGATCTGCGAATAGGTCGGACGAATGCGGACACGCGGGTCGTCCTGCAGATGATAGGCTGCAACCGATTTGCCGACGACGTAGCCCAGCATGGCACCAAACACCACATCCGACAGATCGTGATCCCGTTCGTCGATGCGGCTCCAACCAATCAGCCCGGCGAGAACGTAAAAGGGAACCGCGCGCTTGACGCCGTAGTATTCTTCAATCACGGCGGCGATCGTAAACGAACTTGCCGTATGGAACGACGGAAATCCGTGATGGCCGTTGTTCCAGTCGTCGCTTGGGCGATCGGTATCGGTAATTCCCTTAATGGCAATTGTGCTCACGCCTGTAATCGTATAGGCGTTAACCAGCGTTCGCGAGAAATCGTAAAGTTGAATATCTTCGGTCCAGACGCTGTTGCCGTATACGAATAGAATCGCCGGAACTTGCCACTGCACTTCGCCGAGAATTCCGAGTACACGCGAACCCTCTCCCCAGCGGTCGGGGTGCTCCGCGGTGTATTCGCGAACCTCGTCATCGGCGTCGGCACGTAATGCCAGCGCGATGCCGGTCGCTCCGAGAATCCAGGCTCCATTGTGCCAATTGACAATCGCCCGGGTATCATTCCATAAGCCGGGTAGAAATTCGCGTGCATCGTCGCGGAACTGCATCCTGAAAGTCGGGGCGAAAATCTCCGTCTCGTCGAAGGTGAATTCATCGACAATTTCCAACTCGCCGTTCGCCGGCTGGTTGGTCCCATCGCTCCCGATTATACCATGCGTTTCGTCATCAAATGAGACCAATTGAAGCGGAAACGAACGGGATATCGGCGCGGAAAATTTTGCCGTGTCGTCAGCTCGCTTTGTTTGATTTTCCAAACGCAAGAACGGCGGAGACATCCACGTATAGATCGAAGGAATCACCGGGGCGGTATTCGGTAATCGAACGTCGACCACCGTCTCGCAAGATTTGCGCTTTGATGTTATGCGATCACTCACCGGCGTAATGACAGTCGACTGCTGTTTCGACGTCGTGAATGACATCGCCTCTGAACGTTGCGGCGGATTGACAAACTTTTCAGCGGGCGTGCGCATTTCTTCCTGGTGAATGTCAGCCGTGTGGTAGGGTCCGGTCGACTGACATCCGATAGTGACAGCGATCAGCAACCAAAGCATGGCCAACCACCGGACGGACCGCGACATTCGTGCGGAGACGTGCTGGTGTCGTGCTTCGACGATCAAGATGGAAGTTTCCAGCGGCTGTGGCCGATGCCCTGCTGTGGAACGGATGACGGAGGCAAACAACGGGTTTCCTCAGGTTTCTTTCGACAAATCGAGTGAAATATTCGTAAAGAATTCAAGAATGGAGAGGGTCGGTGTGACGAGACGAACAGATATACGGAGCCATCGTGTGTCAAAAACTCAAAATGATGCCGATCTGTGAATTGAGTAACAGAACCGCGTCTCGCATTGTGTTTGAGTGGGATTGAAAATCGAACAGGCGATAAAAACCGTTGCAAACATAGCGAAACAGGGTATATAGAGGGTTATATTGCAAATTGTCGACTTCGATCTCGACAGGGATGCCGCATCGAGATACCCCTCTTTTATCACTTCGGTCATTAGAATCGTTCCACTCGAAAAAACCGGAACAAACAGTCCTTCTCGACGAAATCGTCAAAGACGTCCTGATCGTTAGAGTTTACCAACCTGAGAGTTTGCCCCACCGGCTGACCCGTCTATAATGCGGCTTCGTATTCCACTGGTTTCCCCGTGCAGGAGCGAGAAGAAGCCTTATGATCGGAGCGAATGTGATTGCTGAGTCGAAAGACCAGATTTCCCAGTTGGTCGAAAACATTTCCATCGCCCTGCTTGGCAAACCCGACGCCGTAAGGCTTTCTGTCGTCGCACTATTGGCGGAAGGTCACATTCTGATCGAAGATGCACCGGGGGTCGGAAAAACAACGCTGGCGAAAGCCATCGCCAAGAGTCTCGATTGCAGTTTTACGCGATTGCAATTCACTCCCGACATGCTCCCCAGTGATATTCTGGGATCGAGCGTGTTCCTCCCCAACCTGGGAGATTTCGAATTTCGTCGCGGGCCTATTTTTACACACGTGCTGCTGGCCGATGAAATCAATCGCACGACGCCGCGAACACAAAGTGCATTGCTTGAAGCGATGAATGAGGGTCAGGTATCGGTCGAAGGAAAGACGTATCCGCTTGAGGTCCCGTTCTTCGTATTGGCAACTCAAAACCCGTTTGAGTACGAAGGAACTTTCCCTCTCCCCGAAAATCAGCTCGATCGGTTTACGCTGTGCGTCGAAATCGGGTATCCCACGCGCGATTTCGAACGGCAAGTGTTGAACAATCATCGCAACGGAGAACCGGTCGATCAACTCCGGGCGGCGATTACGCTCGATCAGTTGCGCAACGTCCATCGCCAGGTTCGCGAAGTGACCGTTGAAGATTCTGTGAACGATTACATCCTCGACATCATCGCGGCGACACGAGATCACGACGAACTGTTGCTGGGGGTCAGCACGCGCGGGGCATTGACGCTGTACCGGACCGTACAGGCTCTTGCGTTTATGCAGGGACGAAATTACGTGATCCCCGACGATGTCAAAGACCTTGTTATTCCGGTCCTCTCGCATCGAATGATCTGCAAAGGGTTGATCCGCGAAGGCCAACGCGCCCGATCAGGTGAAATTCTTCGGCAGATATTGCGAGAGATTCCGGTTCCACGCTGACGCCGATCGAACAACCGAAACCGCCAGAGCCTACCCCACCTGTGTCGCTCCGCGATACAAAACTTGAATTTTTCACACAACAAGATCCGATCCATCGACCGGTGAAATACGAGTTGTTCCGACTCTGCATCACACTCTTCATCAGTTGATTTCCGACGACAATTCTCCGAAAGGATTTCATCATGCTCGATCGACGCACATTTTTAGGAGCGATGGGTGCCGGGCTTGCCGCCGGGCGATTGATATCGCCTGCCACTTCGGCGCAAGGAGCAGAATCCGATAATCAGAAACGCAAACGTCTTGCCGTCGTCACGACCGAATGGCGCTACCTCAATCACGCCTGGCATATGGCCGAACGGTTTCTGGTCGGGTATCCCAGCAACGGCAGCTGGCATCATCCTCCCCTCGACGTCGTGACGGCCTATGTCGATCAGTTTCCCGACAACGATCTGGCGAGACAGCGATCGGAGGAATTCGGGTTCCCGATTTATCCATCGATCGCCGAAGCCCTTCGCTGCGGCGGCGACATGCTTGCCGTCGACGCCGTGCTGATCATCGGCGAACATGGGAACTATCCGAAGAATGAATTCCAGCAGACGCAGTACCCACGATACGAATTTTTCAAACACGTGACCGACGTCTTCCGCGAGGATGGCCGGGCGCTGCCGATCTTTAACGATAAGCATCTCTCGTGGAAATGGGAGTGGGCGAAAGAAATGGTCGACATCTCGCGCGAGCTCGATTTCGGTTTCGCTGCGGGCTCGTCGCTGCCCGTGACGTGGCGGATGCCCTCGATCGATATGCCCTACGGTGCAGAAGTCGAAGAGATGTTGTGTGTCGCGATCGGCGGGGTCGACAGTTACGATTTTCATGCCCTCGAAGTGATTCAATGCATGGCCGAACGCCGCAAGGGAGGTGAGACCGGCGTCGTCGCTGTGCAGGCATTACGCGGCGATGCCGTCTGGAAGGGAATGGACACAGAAAACTGGGACGACGGTGGTTGGGATCCGCAGTTGTTTGAGGCCTGCCTGTCGCGAAGCCAGACGTTGACTCAGCCCGAGAGTTACAGTCACCGTTACCCGACGGTGGAACAGATTCGCGAATGGGTGATGAATCCCCTTTCATACCGCATCGAATACGCCGACGGTACGAAGGCGACCATGCTGATGATGAACGGACTCGTCGACGATTTCACGTTCGCTGCTCGATTGAAGGGAGAAAGCGAACCGCTTTCGACGTTGTTCTATCTCCCGCCGCGGCCGAATGTGTCGTACTCGGCCGAGCTTATGTCGAAAGCCGAAGCAACATTCATGACGGGAAAAGCTCCCTGCCCGATCGAACGGACATTGTTGACATCGGGACTGGTGGAAGCCGGTTGTCGATCGTTAGGAACGGGGCAGAAGCGACTCGAAACACCGCATCTCGATGTGCATTACACAGCGCCGAAGAAATCGACGTTCGCACGGTCGTGATTCTTCTCTTTCACCCTCTCCCTCTGGGAGAGGGCCGGGGTGAGGGTGCCTTTGAAGAAAAGGATGAAGGCGGAAGGATGAGTCAGAAAAAAGGCATTTGATATTCCTTCTGACTCACCCCTCATAATTCATCCTTTGTCTTAAAATCCCCCTCATCCGGCCTGCGGCCACCTTCTCCCAGGGGGAGAAGGGAAAATTTAGCCGACCTTCGCGGCGACACAGGTGAATTCCAATCTAACGGCGACGTCGTTACCGACGCTGATTTTTCCGGTCAGCAAATACGCCGATGAGATCACCTCAGTCAGTTTGACCTCCAACCGAATCGAATCGCCCGGTCGCACCATCCGTCGAAATTTGACGTTGTTCACCCGCGTGACGACAGGGACCGCATCATCAGTGACGGGATGGTTTTTCGCGATCAGAATCGCCCCGGCCTGAAACGCCGCTTCGCAGAGGAGCACGCCCGGAAAGATGGGAAACTCAGGATAATGCCCCGCAAACACCGGTAACTGTGGATCGAGGAATTTCTCGGCGACGATCGTTGTCACGGTGATCTCGCTCACCGTATCGATCCATAGAAACGGATCGCGATGCGGGATGAGTTTCTGGATGTCGTCGCGTCCCAGTGGCATGTCTCTCCTCTCAATGGATTTCACACCCGCGTCGACGCCAGCGTCAGGTATTTGTCGACGTCGTTTGAAACGATCACGCCGTAGTTCACGGCTCCCAACCAACCCGACATGATGATGCCGACCGAACCGGCGTGGTACAGACCGGCGATTTGTTCGGGGAGCCCCTTGCTGATCTTAAGTCCTTCGAACTTCGTGCCGAAGCTCGCGCCATGTGCATGCCGGGTATAATGCTGAAACGTTCGGGGCGTCGAGGCTTCGACGTGGTCGAGTTTCTGCCGGACTCCCGGAACGTATTGATCGAGGCAGTCGAGCGTTGTTTCAATCAGATCCTGCTTGGCGGCTTGATAGTCCTCTTCACTGAGACTCGCCCAGTCGCTGTAGTTGGCGTTCGTCGATGAGACGATCAGATATCGATCGCTGCCGGGACGAATCGACGGATAATAGAACGAAAACGTCCGGCTGCTGACGTGCCGACTGAGCATGGCGTCGATGTCGAACCCTTTGTGCTCGGAGTGAAATAAGAGGTCGCCGACATAATCGAATTCTTCCCCCGGTTTGAGGGCGATATAAACCTGGCAACTGCTGTTGTTGAGGCGGACAGCCCGTGCTTCATCGAAAAACTCTGTGTCGAAATGTTCGGGTCCAACGAGATTCGTGACAGTCGTTTTGATATTGGCGTTCGACAGCACCGCCTTGCAACGGATGGTCTTGCCGTTGACGACCACTCCCTGCACGACGCGATCGGGAGAAACCACAATTTTCTCGACGAGGCAACGGATGCGAATGTCGACGCCGTTTTTCGTCATCTCGGCTTTCATCTGATTGACGAGATGATCGGTCCCCCCCTGAAAGGTAAAGACTCCCTTGCTCATAAAATTCGAAAACACGATGCCGTAGGTGATGGCGGGGTCTTCGAGCGTCGAACCGTTGGCGTAGGTGATCGGTTCCATCAGCAGGCGGACGACGTCGTCGCGGCCGGGGAAGAATTCGTCGAACAGTTCGCGGGTGGTTTTGTCCTGATCGTCGTAAAAATTCATCTGCCGGGCGGCGTCGAAAAATCGATCGACGGTCGCCGGTTCGATGCGGAATTTGTCGATCAGCAGTCGGGTGAAGTCGTCGCGGTTAAAGGTCGTCTGCAACGAGAACTGCGGGTTTTCGAAGCGAATCCCTTTGAGTTGCACGATCGACTCGGCGATTTCAGGCGTCCAGTATTTGCGGCAACTTTTGATCATGCCGATGGGAAAACCGTGCAGCGAGATATCGAAGATATGTCCGCCGCGACGTTTGAACCATGTCGCCATACCCCCCAGCTGGTAATGATGTTCGAGCAACAGCACCGAATACCCGGCCCGCGCAAGGGTATTGGCCGAAGTCAGGCCGGCGAGTCCGCTGCCGATGACGATGACGTCGTATTCGTCGTTTGCGTTTTTCAGAAAATCTTTAGTCATGCCTGTCGATCAACTCGTTCACGGTGTCCTGGTCGCGAGACCTTTGTTGTACACATGCGTCTCCTTCCGACGGAGAAACTCATCACCCGTTCGGCCGGAATCCGCATCATGAACAGATTTGTCTCGAAGGGCAAGAGTGTCGCATTCTTGCCCTTCGAGACCTTCTCCGAAACCCGCCGGTATGACGCGGTCCATCGTCGGGCATCCGAGCGATCTTGACACGTTTACTAATTTCTTAGTAAAAACACCGCGTCACGGATGACACGCAGGGGAGAGGTTTTCTAAAAATGAGATCTGTGTCAGGTTATCGACGACGCAGCCGGAACGTCTTACGCTCTTCATGTATTGCCGCTGAGGTGACTCGCTTCCGCCGCGGGTTTACCATTCTCGAATTGCTGACGGTCTTCGGCATCGTCAGCACGCTGGCCGCTCTGTTCCTCTCTGCGATAGGATCGGTGCGCGAATCAGCCCGCCGGTTGCAGTGTACTAATCAGCTCAAGCAGATCGGTTTGGCGTTACATAATTATCACGACCAATTCCGTTGCTTTCCAATGGGTCTGCAATACGAACGCACCCTTCAATCCGCCTACGGCTGGTCGGTTCCGCTGCTACCGTTCCTTGAACAGCGTGCCGTCTACGATACCATCGATCGCAATCAGACGCTCGGCGATCCGGTGAATGCTTCAGCACGCGAGCGGACGCTCGCGTTGTTTTTGTGTCCGTCGGACATCATCACACCGACGTTCACCTTGTACGAAGAAGACGAAGCAACGCTGGTGACAACCCCTCTTGTCGATTTGCCGACGGCAAATTACGTCGGTGTGTTCGGAACTCTGGAACCTGACGAACTCGATCCCTATCAGGAAGGGGATGGTGCCTTCTTGCATTTTCGACCGACAAATTTCGCGGAATTCACTCGCGGATTAAACAATACGATCATCATCGGCGAGCGCATGATGGCACGCGTACCGTCAACCTGGCTCGGCGTCGACGTACACGGTGAAGATGCGGAATGCAGGCTGCTCGGCAACGCTTTCACCTCTCCCAACTGCGAAGTGTGCGACGAATGCGAATTCGACAGCCGGCATGCGGGAGGAGCCAATTTCCTCTGGGGAGACGGTCGCGTTCAATTTGTTTCTTCGAGTATCGATAGCGGAGTTTATCAGCAATTGTCCAAACGCCGGTGACAGTCGTTTTCCTTGGCGATGGCAGATTGCAACGAAGGGTGAGTTATGAAGGAGTTTCATCTGACAAAATGCGAACGAGAAGTTATGGACGTCGTCTGGAAACTGGGAAGTGCCACCGTTCAGGAAGTCGTTGATGCACTCCCTCGCGACCTGGCATACACGACCGTCATGACCACGTTGAAAATTCTGACTGAAAAGCGAAAAGCCGTCACCAAACGAAAGGTCGGGCGTGCTTTTGTTTACGAAGCCGCGGTCGCTCGCGAAGACGTGCAGAAGAGCATGGCGAGTGAACTGACGAAGTCGTTGTTCGACGGTTCCATTAAATCGCTGGTCTTGAGCCTGATTGACGAAAACTCGATGACCCAGTCCGATATCGACGAACTCCGTGACGCCATTGCCGCTGTGGAGGAAAAAAAATGACGTCGACGCAGTTTCTCGAATTGTTCGCATCGCTGACGCTGCAATTAACGATCGTGGTTTTCGTGACGCATTGGACTCGTACAGCGCGCTCACAACGATCATCGACTTTGCATGTGAAAAGAGCGTCGCGTGTTGTCGGCCATCGGGGTGATCGTCGCGTCGCTGGTGGCCGCGTGTCTCTGGATACCGCTCGATATGCTGGCCTCTCCCCGGTCGCAATGGTCCCCCTGGCCGAAATGGTCATCCGCCGTGCTTCACGACGTCGGTGTGCACACCCCCGACTTTGACGTGTTCGATCATGATCTCAATGAAATCGTTGGATTTGAAGATAACTAAATCTCCCCTCCTCGGACGGAAACTGTTATGACGATACCCCTGATGACAACACGAAGGTCAAATTCGGACGAGAGCCAACCGACGTCGAGCCGGTTTTCTTCCAATACTCGAATCGCTCGCAAGATCGCTTCTTTGTTGGGGCCTTACTGTGTCGTATTTCTGATCGCCCTGGCTTGTATCGTCGTCTTCGGTTTATTGCGTGCGTCGTTATTGATCGCCTATGGCGAGGTAGATGAATGGACAATCGAAACTCTGGCCGAAGTATTCTGGCTGGGGTTGCGATTTGATCTGCTCGTGGCATTTTGCCTGGTGCTCTGGCAAGCATGGCATGTGGCAATTGTTCCGCAAAGCCGATTGTTGCGGCCGATCAGCCGCATCTGTCTCGAATGCGAATGGATCATCATCAGTTTGTTTCTGCCGCTGCTGTGCCTTGTGGAATGGATCTTCTTCGACGAGTTTCAGTCGCGGCTGAATTACATTGCCATTGAGTATCTCGTTTACCCGACAGAAGTCTGCTGCAATATCTGGGAATCGTATGCCGTCGTTCCGTGGTGCACGGCGATCCTTCTACTCGGAGGAACGACGTACTACTTTGTTCGTCGTCCGTTGCTCGCCATGATGGCCCAACCCGCATCGACCCCGCACCGCTGGGGTATCACAGCAGGAATTCTCGCGGCGATTGCCGGGTTGTGGTCGACAACCGATATGGACCATCGCGACGTTTCGAACGATCGGGTTGCCGTTGAGTGCTCGAACAACGGATTGTACAGCCTCGTCTATTACGCCTGGACGTGCCGCTTCGATTTCAATCAGAACTACATCACGATCAGCGAAAAAGAAGCGGATCGCGAACTGCGAAAGGCCGTCGTCGGAACACGTGATCGATTGCAGGCGGGTTCACTCAATCCTGTTGATCGAATCGTTTCAGCACAAGAAAAACAGCGTCCATGGAATGTCGTGCTGATTCTCGAAGAGAGTTTCGGATCCGATTTTGTGGGTGTTCTTGGGAACAAACAAGGTCTGACGCCGCACTTCGACAGGCTCTCGCGTGACGCATTGATGTTCGACAACATCTATGCAACCGGCAACCGCACGGCGCGGGCTCTCGAAGCAGTGCTTACGTCGATGCCTCCGTTGCCGACCGAATCGATTCTTAAGCGAGATCATTCCGACCGCGTTTTCACACTCGCCAATGTTCTTGCCGATCGTGGGTACGAAAGACTGTTCATGACCGGTGGACGGGGCATCTTTGACGGCGTCGGCGAGTTTATGACCGACAACGGCTTCAATCATTTCGTCGATCAAGCCGATTTTGACGATCCCTTGTTCGTCAACGCCTGGGGAGTCAGCGACGAAGATCTCTTCCGCGAATCGCTGGTGCGGATGGATGACCTGCACGCCACGGGCAAACCCTTTTTCGCCACACTCCTGACGGTGTCGAACCATCGCCCCTACACCTTTCCGGAGGGACGAGTCTCGGATATGCGGCAGACGCGAGAAAATGCCGTCAGGTATGCCGACTGGGCGCTCGGGTATTTTTTCCGCGAAGCGAAATCGCACGACTTTTACAAGAATACATTGTTCGTCGTGATGGGAGATCACGGCGCCCGGATTTATGGCAGCCAGTTCTTCCCCATGAAGTCGTATCGTATTCCGGTGTTGATCATTCCTCCCGCAGCGAGCGACGGTCCAGACAATGGGGTGATCAAAGGAACGCGATGTCACACGCTCGCCTGTTCGCTCGACATCGCGCCGACGATTATGGGACGACTCGGCGGTTCGTACCGTTCGGTCTTTTTCGGTTACGATATTCTCAGGACCAAACCGGAAGAGGGACGAGCCGTCATGCAGCATAATCACGATGTCGCAGTGCTCGATGCGAACAACCACATGGTTGTTCTCGGCTTCAATCACACAAAACATGGCTTCGTACTCGATCCCACTCACTTCAAACTCAAAAAATCAAAGCAACCCGACCCGCAACTGTTACTGGAAACTATCGCGTTGTTTCAATCGACATACGAGTTGTATTACGACGAACGTTGGTATCCTCAGGCCGCTCAACTCGCGATAATGCCGCAGTAATCGTTTGACGTTACACGTGAGAATCGTCACGATTTCAGCGGTCTACAAAAGCCGCGCTGATGCGGACGAAAGCCCGGTGTTCTGCTAAGATAGGCCAAACTTCACAATTGACGCCGTACACCGAACCCAGCCTGGCCCGACATGACTGCTTTTCAACCGCTCCTTCTCGCCATCGAATCGTCGTGTGACGAAACGGCTGCAGCCGTTATCGCCCGCGATCTTTCGGTTTTGTCGAATGTTGTTGCCTCTCAGGCGGGTTTACACGAACGCTACGGAGGCGTCGTCCCCGAAGTCGCTTCGCGCGCTCATCTGCAACGAATGCTCCCCGTCATCGACGATGCCCTGAACGCAGCGGGTGTGACGCTCCAGGATCTGACGGCGATCGCCGTCGCCACCGAACCGGGACTCGTCGGCTCATTGCTGGTCGGGCTCACCGCCGCCAAAACGTTGGCGCTGACGCTCGATATTCCGCTGGTTCCCGTCAATCACATCGAAGCCCATCTGTTCGCCTGTCGCATGATCGCAGGCCGCGATATCTATCCCGCGATCGGTTTTGTTGTCAGCGGCGGACATACCAACCTCTATCGTTGCCGCAGCGAAACCGAAGTTGAATTGATCGGCTCGACGATCGACGACGCCGCTGGCGAAGCGTTCGACAAGGTCGCTGCGATGCTCGGCCTCGACTATCCCGGTGGCCCGTCACTCGAGAAAGCCGCGTTGAATGGCGATCCCCGCGCCGTTTTATTTCCCCGCGCGTTCCTGCGTGACGACCGACTCGACTTCAGCTTCAGCGGCTTGAAGACGGCGGTTCGGTATGCAATTCATGGCCAACCCAACGCCAAGACCGCTCCACCGCCGGTCACACCGCAGCGCATTGCCGATCTTTCCGCGAGCGTGCAACAGGCGATCGTCGATATTCTAGTGGCCAAATGCCGACAGGCCTTGAAACAGTCAGGTCTCCGCCAATTATGTATTGGGGGAGGCGTCGCCGCGAACACACTCTTTCGGTCGCAGTTGGAACTCATGGCCTCCGAAATGCACGCCGAGGTGATCGTCCCTCCGATGAGCTACTGCACCGACAACGCGGCGATGGGGGCCATCGCCTGGAAACTCCTCGACGCCGGCCGCGTGGGCAACTGGGAAACCGACGTCGTACCGGGGTTGGTACGAAAGCGGTGATAAAAAAGAAAGGAGTACCGTGACCGCTGCTATCGTCTGGTTTCGCAACGACCTTCGTTTGCACGACAACCCCGCGCTCGATGCGGCATTGTCGTCGGGGCAACCGGTGATCCCGGTTTTCATCCGGCCGCCGCACGACACACAGAAATGGTCTCCCGGAGCGGCGTCGAGATGGTGGCTGCATCATTCGCTGACCTCGCTGGCAGCTGAACTGAACCGCCGACAGAGCCGATTGATTATCCGCACCGGTTCTCCTCACGATGTGTTGCACCAACTCCTCGCCGAAACCGACGCCGATTCAATCTATTGGAACCGTCGTTACGAACCGGACGGCATCGCCACGGACACAACGATCAAACGACAACTCCACAGCGACGGGTACACCGTCGAAAGTTTTTCCGGCAATCTCCTGTTCGAACCGTGGACGGTCGAAACGAAGCAAGGGAAGCCGTATCAGGTCTTCACTCCCTTCTGGAAGGCGTGTCAGTCGAGATCGGTCGCCGATCCGATCGAACTCGATGACATGGAGTTTCCTGCACCGCGAAACTGGCCCCTGTCGGAGACAATCGACTCCCTCAAACTCTTGCCGCGAATCACATGGGATGCCGGTTTCTACGATCGCTGGAGACCCGGCCGGCAAGGAGCCATGCAGGCTCTGGCGACGTTTCTCGAAACCACCATCGCCGGATATCACGAACGCCGAGATTTTCCCGCCATCACTGGAACATCGTCCCTCTCCCCCCATCTGCACTTCGGCGAGATCGGTCTGTGTGAAATCTGGCATGCGGTACACGAACGACACAAGACGCCGGCCACGTTGACGCAGGGTGAAATCACATTTCTCGCCGAACTTGGCTGGCGTGAGTTTGCTCATCATGTGCTGTATCACTTTCCGCAGATCAGCGAGAAACCGCTGCGCGAGAAATTTCTGAAGTTTCCCTGGGTTAACGACGCTGAAAGATTTCGTGCGTGGAAAGCCGGAAGAACAGGGTATCCGATTGTCGACGCCGGCATGCGCGAACTCTGGACGACCGGCTGGATGCACAATCGCGTACGGATGATCGTCGGCTCGTTTCTGACGAAGCATCTCTTAATCTCGTGGCAACAGGGAGCCCGCTGGTTCTGGGAGACGCTCGTCGACGCCGATCTCGCCAACAACACACTCGGCTGGCAATGGATCAGCGGCTGCGGCCCCGACGCCGCCCCGTATTTTCGGATCTTCAACCCCGTCACGCAGGGTGAAAAATTCGACCCCGAGGGTGAGTACGTCAAACGCTGGATCCCCGAACTGAGATCGCTGCCGACGAAATGGATCCACCACCCCTGGAACGCCCCTCAGGAAGTCCTCGCTGCCTCCGACGTGAGCCTCGGAGAGAGTTACCCGTTGCCGATCGTAGATCATCGAGAAGCAAGAGCCCGAGCCCTCGCCGCATTTGCGGAAGTGAAGGGGTGAATAAGACTTTTGACAGATGGAGCCGCAATTTTTCACGGCTCGTAGAGCCGTGGCACGAATGAATTCGGGAAGATTTGTCGGAACATGTCAACCGGGGCACCCGGCTGACATCGTGACCTGCGGGACTGACATTTCATCGTGCCACCTTTCGCCCATTCGGTTTCGCCGTTCATCCCCCCTGCACCCTCCCTGATGCAGTTGC
>JAQCEJ010000147.1 GCA_027618475.1 Planctomycetota bacterium
CACTGGCTTGCCTTCCTCGGACTCCTACTCTCGAAAATCGCCATCCAAAGTGCATAACAGGCTCTAGGGATCTCGCGTCAGTTCGAACGCACCGGCATATTGTTGTTCACGGGAACCGTCGGACGTTGCCAAGTTTGCGGGTGTTGGACCACGCCGTGGCCGTTGGTGTTGGGAAGGAGTTCCCGCGAGGTCGGATTCGACAATCGAAACTGGCCGTTCCCCTGATGGGCGAAGAACTGCCGAAACCAGAGCATGTTGGCGACATTCGGCTGAGGCGAATACAGATAGACCTCGACCTTCTTTTCGAACCAGTCGTAGAGCATGCCGAAGAAACCGCTGGGAATGTATTTCACCGAACGGAGATCGACACCAACCGCCTTCGATCGCTCGGTGTCGACGAGACGGGTCAGCGTTTCCCTCAGCAAGGCGAGGTCGGCTCCGTCCCAGATTTCCATTTCGCCCAGCGAAATGATCGAGATGTGATCCGCATTCTGAATCGATAGTCGGCTGCGCTTCGAGACCATGAGTTTTCGGCTTCCTTCTCTCGCTGGAGGCGTCGGGGAGTTCCGGGAGGACGAACCGTCGAGTCAGCCGATGAGATGCCGTTTCCTCGACGTCCGACTCGAACGGTGGTACCATGTCGCAAACGCTGATCCGAACAGGGGGACGAAGCCATTTCGAGAGAAACCGCCGGTCGTAACTATCGATCGTCACGACGATTACAGCATTGTTAATCCGGCAGGAACCGCTGAAGATTCGACGATGGACGTGTTGCAAAAAAGGGTCACTTCTGCAGCGCGTGTGGTCATTTCACAACGATCGGCCAGAGCACTCGCCCGTCCATGTGCGGCGTCACGGCGAACTCCGTGACCGAATCAGCGAATCAACTGAAACTCCGGGAGCATCAGCAACATCCAGAGCAGATCTTCGATCCGCTCTTGTGCAACAGGCTCGCCGACCAGTTCGCGGGCCACGCGCATTTCGTCGGCGGTCGGAGAACGTCCTAACGCGGCGATGTAAAGATGCTCGATCAGCCATACCGGTTTGTCGGAGGCGTCGGCATCGTTCGCGAGCGCGAACCATCGTACAGCGCCGGTTTGCAGTTGCTCGTACAGAATGTTGCCATTCGTCAGTTCGAGGGCTTCGAGTGTCGTCGCGAGCGATTCGCGATGAGTGACGACCTGTTCGCGTCCCGGACGACCGAGAGCATGCAGGAACGGATCATTCGGGACAAGCGAAGCGCGCACGTGTGACGTCAAACCGGGATCGGCGATCAGCGAGAAACTCTCTCCGAGACTCCAGGGAATCGTTCCCTCAAGTGGCACGGCGGAATTCCACTGTTCGTTGTCGAATTCCCCCGTGCGCCAATCGGGGAGTTCGGTCGTGCTGAATCGCCACGACGCATTGCTTTCGATCGTTGACGTCAGCAGTTCGCCGTTCCATGCGGCTGCGAAAAAGCGAAAGCCGGCGGGGTTGGCACCTTTGACGTCGAGTCCCTTTCCCTTCGATGTATCGGGCCAGTTGGCTGCTTCGACGGCGATTTTGTTTTTCCCTTTGACGAGAAACGGCGTCAGCTCAACCGTCAGCGGCACCGACCAGTTCTCGCTCGCGGCGACCTGCTGATTATTGATGTACAACACACATTCGTTGTCGGCAGTCAGCACTGCTGCCATGCGCGTCGGCAGTTCGTCGAGGTCGAAATCGTGGCGGAGATAAATCCGGCCCCCCTCATCGGCCTGCGCTGCATTCTTATGTGACCAGATCCATTCTCCCACGCCGGGAAGCTGCGGCGAATCTTCCCCTTTGGCGAGTGCGACGGCGGTGAGTTGTCCCCCCTGGCCGCGACCGTCAGGTTTGAACATCGCCGGTGTGACGCTCTGCCATCGGCCGGTGATCGTCGAAACGGCATCGGCAAATTGTTCGGCGGTCATCCGTTTGATGTGTGGTCCGACAAAGATGAAGCCGTCGCTGTCGGTCGCATACGCCGCCGCCGGCAGTTGATACGCACGCGATGTGCAAATGAGTTCAAGAACATGATTGATATCATAATTCTGTTCGACGAAATCGCTCGCGAGACTGTCGAGCAGATCCTGATGCCACGGTTCGGCATCGAGATTATCGACCGGTTCGACGATGCCGCGACCGAAGAGTTGCGCCCAGAGCCGATTGACGAGCGTCCGCGACACGCGGCCATTTTCGGGATGCAACATCAGCCCGGCGAGTTGCTGCAACCGCTCTGGTTTGGGCGAGGCGGCATCGATGGTCCCGAGCTCGGGGAACAAAAATCCGACTTCGGCAATCTCACCGGTCGGCTTGTCGCAATGATGCATTTCGAGCGGCGCCTCGGAGAATACCGCCGCCAGCGCATAAGCATCGGAGAGTTTCCACTGGTTCACAAAACTGTCGTGACACGACGCACATTTGAGATTCGTCCCGAGAAAGACCTGACCGAGATTTTGAGCCCCTTGCATTTCCGGACGTTGGCTCGCATTCACCACGCCGCGCCAGATGATCCCTTTCGTAAAGCCCTCGGCACCGGGGGAGGCGGTTACGAGTTCGGTGATAAACTGGTCGTACGGTTTATTCTCGTATAGCGATTGATAAAGCCACTGTGTAATCTGCCGGCGGCCGTCATCAATATAACCGGGCCCGTAGTAATCGTTACGCAGAGCATCGTTCCAGAACGTCAGCCAGTGATCGGTGAACGCCGTCCGGTCGTTAAGCAATCGGCTTACGAGTTTCGTTCGCTTGTGTAGATCGTCATCGGCTGCGAACGCGTTCAATTCATCGGGACTCGGCAACAAACCGACCAGATCGAGATGCACCCGCCGTGCGAACAGCCGGTCATCGACAGCGTCGGGAACTTCAATCCCCCGTTCGTCCCAATACGCATCGAGCCAGCGGTCGATCAGATTGGCGGATGTCCCCGAAGGGAGTTCCGGTCTTCGTGGTTTCAGCGGAGCGATGCGAAACGACTTGCTGAAACTGAACCCCGACTCCCAGTCCATCCCGCCGTCGATCCATTTCGTGAGCAGGTCGATCTCTTTCGCCGAAAGTGGATCGGCATCAAGCGGCATTCGCACGTCGGCATTGTCCGAAGTGATCCGCTCGATCAGCAGGCTATTCGTCGCCTCGCCGACGATAACGGCAGGTCCGGAATCGCCCCCCTTTAACCAGTTCAAACGGGTGTCGAACGAAAGTCCCCCCTTTTTGCTGCCGACGCTATGGCACTTGAGACATTTCTCACGAATAATCGGGACGATATCGTGGGCAAAGTCGATCGATTCGTCGTCGGCGGCATCGAGGGCGCGCAGGAAAAAGGCATTTAACGCGACAAACACCAGGGAAACGATGGTACGAAAACAGCTAGCGCTACGCGTTGCGTCGCGGCTAAACTTGCGGTCGCCGCTCTTTTCTGACTCATCCTTCATCCCTTATCCTTTTTTATTCATCCATCACGTCTTTTTCTTTCGCCGACGCCTGGTCGTTGACTTTACCTTCGAATTTCTTCGTCAACTCCTGAACGTCGTTCTTCGCCGCATCACGTGCGTCTTCCGAGAGAACTTTCTCCTTCTCCGCCTGATCGATGTGCTTATTGGCGTCTCGGCGAATGTTGCGGATCGAAACGCGGGCTTCCTCGGCGAGTTCTTTCAAACGGCTGACGAGTTGCTTGCGGCGTTCGGTCGAAAGGGGAGGGATATTCAACCGAATCAACCGGCCGTCGGAATTCGGAGCCAGTCCCACGTCGCTCGATTGAATCGCCTTCACGATCGCGCTGATCACCGATTGATCGAACGGACGAATCACGATCTGCTGCGGTTCGGGTACCGAAATCGCCGCCACCTGCTTCAGCGGCGTCGGCGAGCCGTAATAATCGACGCGAATCGAATCGACCAGTCCCGGCGTCGCCCGTCCCGTCCGCAACCCCTGTAACTGATGATGAAAATTGCTGACCGCCTTCTCCATGCGATCTTCGGCGTCTAAAAGAATTTCGTCGGCGTCCATGTTAGCATCCTCGATATCGAATGTTTGAGTTTTCCCGAATGTTCACATTATCTGATTGCACGAGTGAATTAAAGGGAAGTTAGGGATTGGGGGTTAGCCGCGACGCAACGCGGAGCGCTAGCCACAACCACAAAACGTCCGTAAACTGACGTTACCATTCTGAGATTCCCTGTTTGACCTTCGGGAGACCATCATGACCCATCGCTTGCCGTCGATCGTCGTTGCTTGTTTCACGATCATCATCTTCTTACCACAGCCCTCCGCCGCCGAATTCACCAAATCGACCTACGTCTACAAAACTGTCGATGGCACGAAAATCGAAGCCGACGTCTTTCGAGAGAACGACAAGAAAAAACGCCCGGTGATCGTCTGGATTCACGGCGGTGCCCTGATCGTCGGTAGCCGGACGAGCATTCCCGGCAATCTGCTCGAACTTGCGAAGACGGAAGGTTACACCCTCGTCTCGATCGATTACCGCCTCGCTCCTGAAGTGAAAGCTGACGCGATTAAGGAAGACGTCGTCGATGCCTTTCGCTGGATTCACAAGGAAGGCCCAAAACTCTTCAACGCCGACACCCAAAAAATCGTCGTCACGGGGGGCTCGGCGGGAGGATATCTCACCATGCTCGTCGGGTGCAGCGTCTCACCCCGACCGACTGCCTTGGTCGCCTATTGGGGCTACGGTGATGTCGACGGCGCCTGGATGACGCACCCGACCGACTTCTACAAATACGAAACGCCGATCGTTGGCAAGAACGAGGCGCTCTCCGCCGTCGGAGGCGATGTGCTGACGGGGACCGAAGGAATCATCGGTCGCGCCCGTGGTTTGTATTATCGCTATCTGCGTCAACGCGGACTGTGGGCAAAGACCGTCGTCGGTGCCGACCCCGCGACCGAGCCCGAGACATTCAAGCCGTTCTGTCCGATCCAGATCATCCCCGACGATTATCCGCCGATCCTGATGGTCCACGGCAAGAACGACACCGATGTCCCCTACGAGAAATCGTCGCTGTTCGCAAAAGAACTCCAACGACGTGGTTTGCCACACGAGCTGGTCACCGTCCCCGCCGCCGGCCACGGTTTGAGTGGCGGCGACCCCGAGTTGATCCAAGCCGCGCATCAACGGGCACTGGAGTTTATTCGAGAGCAGATGAAAACAAAGTAAGACCCACCCCTCGTTCCCATGCTCCGCATGGGAACGCAAGTCTTCGAAGCTCCTGCTTCGCCAGTTGCTCCACACGCATTCGTGAATGGGGCGCAAGCGAAGGGTAGACGTTGTTGATCAATTCATGATACCCAAGTGATGACGTTGAATTTCATTCGATCGATTCAGCCACGGTCTCGCACGGCTTCGCCGCCCCGATTTTATCGGGGCCACCCTGTGCTGTTGGAGTTTTCTTTGCATAGGCCGCTGCCCAGATACCTCCGGCTACGAGTCCGATGACCGCAAAAAACAGGGGTGTAGGTGGCCCCCAACCACCAACGGCCAACCAAAGGAGAAAGCAAGTGATGGCAGAAGCAATCAGGCCCGCCCCAACTCTTGCGAAGGCCCCCAAGGCACGGTCATTGCGAAAGATCAGGAATGATACAGGGGCAATCACTAATGATCCAAACAGCCAGATCATGAACACGTTAAGAAGCCACGAACTCCACTTGTGGTAGACCGTAATCTCCCCTGTGTCTGGCAACGAACGACTTGAAAAATGCTGCGTGAAATCGGCAATGGTGGGCGCACTTGGCTGATCCCATAGCGGCTGGGAATTCAAATCCATCTGGTAGCTGCGAGAACCAATATCCTCCAGCACGACGTATGCGCTCCCCCATCGTCCATGGAACGCCATCCAGATCAGCGTTCCAACGAAGAACAAGGCGACGATGATGGGCAATGGACGTCTCATTGCATCAGCGAACTCGGTGTTAAGAAGATCTAGCCCGGTGCCACGGGCGAAACGACTGCCACTTCACGTTGTTTGGCCTGTTTCAAGTACCACTGGCTTTGTCAGTGTTCTTCGGCTTTCTCAGGACGAATCACCTCGTTGTAGCATTATCTTTATCTTTGGGGAAATGCGAATCAGCAAACACAAAATACCAAAGACACACTGGCAGATGCCAGTGGCACGCAAATCCAAATACATTTTGACCTTGGCACCTGGCACTCAGCGTGTTGATCAACTAATTTTACGCTCGTTGTTCGACTGTGGGAAGCGGAGCTTCCGGGACTTGCGTTCCCAAGCGGGAGCTTTGGAACGAGAACAACCAGAGCAGAGAATAAGAGATGATCGCCGTCGTCAGGAACATTCTCTCCCTTCACACTCCTGGTGGGGAGGTTGACCGCGAGATGCTGTTCGACGACACTTTCGTTCGCGCGGCTGGCAGGGGCTGTGCTTCCGAGACCTGTGTTCTTACCTGCCGAATGACAATTCCCGTTCCAGGACATCTCATGCGAAACGACGGACGATCAAACAATCAACTCCGCAATATCACCGTGCGGCGGCATTTCACCAACGCGACGCCGGGGAGCGTGTTTATTCAGGCCGGTGAGACGATCGTGCTTTGCACGGCGAGCGTCGACGAGTCGGTTCCTCCGTGGAAGCAGCGAACGGGGGAAATTCCAACCGGCTGGGTAACCGCCGAGTACAACATGTTGCCGGGGAGTACGTCTCCCCGCAAGGCCCGCGAACGTAACAAAGTCGACGGGCGGACGAACGAAATTCAACGCTTGATCGGACGGAGTCTCCGTGCGGTCGTCGACTTTGCGGCTCTCGGTCCGCGAACGATCACCATCGATTGCGACGTTCTGCAGGCACACGGCGGAACGCGCACCTTGAGCATCACCGGCGGATTCATCGCGCTCGTCGATGCCATTAGTTCGATCGCTGAACTCAAATCGAGCGAAACACCGGTGCTGGCCGACAGCGTGGCGGCGATCAGCGTCGGCATTCTGAAAGGTGAAACGCTGCTCGATCTCGATTACACCGAAGACAGCCGGGCCGAGGTCGATCTCAACGTCGTGATGACCGGCGGCGGACACTTCATCGAAGTGCAGGGGACGGCAGAGGGTAAACCGTTCAGCCGCGAGCAGCTCGACGAACAGCTTCGCCTCGCCGAAGAGGGAGTGCGGCAGTTACGCGTCATCCAGCGCGACGCACTCGGCGACGACTGGCCGTTCGCAAATTAGCAGCCCGTTGAAAAATGGGTGGCACAGCCGGCTTGCCCGGCAGTGGGCTTTTCCAGTAACGGGCATACCGGGTCAATTTTGATCGCTCGCCGGTTCGTCGCCGACGAAAAATTTCGGAAGCTGGTTCAGTTCCCGGCGGACGCAGTTCAGTCCCAGCGTGCAGGCCTCGAATTCCTGACTGAGACGATCGAGAATTTCGGCTTCTTCGCGGTAAGGTTCGTTCCGAAATCGGCTCGCGAGACGATACGATCGCTTTCCCTGTTCGTAGTAATCGAGCAGATGATCTTTGCGATCGGGCGATTGCAGATGCGAGAGCGCTTCGGGATACAACCCCGTCCAGAAGAGCGTAAAGTCGCCGATGTGTCGGTAAAGTTCACGCTGTGGCTCGGAGGAGCGTTGTTCGGCTTCCGAGAGCATGTCGGCGACTTCTTCCAGCCGACGGCCGATCGTATCGCGATAGCGATGCTGGGTATCGAAGCGAGAGAACCGCATCAGCAGTTCGGAGATGTAATCGATCAGGGGGGGGTCCGCGATCCCGAGTTCCACCTGGAAGGTGTGTTCGGTGAGTGCTGAAAAGAGTTGCTTTAACCCATCGGTTCCCGTGACAAGAGCAACCATGACGTTCCCTTTCTCTCGCGAATCCTCTCTGCTTTACACTGACATGATTTTCGAGGCTCCTACCCTCATGGTGTCGATCTGTTCGGTAAGTGATGCGTGCAGTCAGCCGCTCGATAAATCTTACGTCCTGTTTCATACATCGGCAAAAATTATCGGCGGCAATCAATACATTCTTTACAGTTTGCCCAATCGACGTCAAAAAATTCCCACAGTGGCATAGAAGTGACATGCCATTTTTTGTCGCATGGGTTATGGTGGAAGGGAATCGTCAGACGTCTTATCACTCTTGCCATAGATCATTGAGGTATGCATGTCGAAGCCAGAGGAATTATTCGGAGAAACTCCCGCTTTGCCAAGTCCTCCGGTGATGAATTGGCCTTATCCCGAAGAGATTCTCGACTGGACGGCGATTCTCTCGCAGCCCGCCGTCGACGAAACGGCGTACGTTGCCCCGAACGCGATTGTCGTCGGTCGTGTGACGCTGAAGGCTCGCAGTTCGATCTGGTATGGCTGCGTGCTGCGCGGTGACGGAGAGTTCATCGAAGTTGGCGAAGAAACCAACGTGCAGGATGGTTCGATTCTGCACACCGACGCCGGGTATCCTTGCATTTTGAAAGACCGTGTTTCTCTCGGCCACCGTGCAACAGTGCACGCATCGATCGTCGAAGAGGGAGCGTTAATTGGCATCGGCGCGACGATTCTCAGCCGCTGCGTCATTGGAGCAGGAGCACTGATCGCCGCCGGGGCGGTCGTCAAAGAAGGCGTACACGTTCCGCCGAACACATTATGGGCCGGCTGCCCCGCCCGGCAGGTTCGCGAATTGACTCCCGAGCAAAAAGAACGATTGGCGCACACGTATCGGCATTACGTCAATCTGGCGATGGCGTATCGGCTGCAACCCCCGCGCGGCGTGAACTGACTGTCATGCTCCCTATCCCAGTGGGAGAGGGAAAAGGATGCTCCTCACACATCCATCGTCAGTCCCTGCTTCTTACAATGTTTGACGATAAATGCGATGAACTCGTCGGCGAAGTCTTGGGCTTTCTTTTCGCCGACCCCTTTCACTTCGCGGAATGCCGACAGCGACGACGGGCGTTTGCGGGCCATGTCGCGGAGGGCGGCATCGCCGAAGACAATATAGGCGGGAACGTTCAAGCGTTGAGCAATCGTTCGCCTTAAACCTTTGAGCGCATCGAACAGCGGATGATCGTAATCGTTCTCTTGACCGGCAGTGACTCGCTTTTGCGTTCGCTCGGATTTCTTCTTCTTTCGCGGCATAAGCAGACGAGGGGCTGCCTCGCCGCGCAGAAGATTCCGGCCTTCGTCGCTGACGTTGAGAATGTTGTATTCGCCGACTTTTTCGAGATATCCCTGCGCCACGAGTTGTTCGATCCAGTCGCGGACGTTCTGCTTCCCTTCGGATTTGAGTAATCCCCATGTGCTGAGTTGGTCGTGACCGGCGGAAAGAATGCGTTGATCGTTCGATCCCGCCAGTACCTGAGCCGTGTAGTCGGCACCGAAACGCTGATTGAGCCTCACCACGCACGAAAGAATCTTTTGCGAGATCACGAGGGCATCGTCGACCAGATCGAGATCGCCGAGGCAAACGTCGCAGGCTTTGCAAGACGAGGCGTCGAGAGTCTGCCCGAAGTAACCGACAAGCGAGCGATGCCGGCAGACGATGCTCGTGCAGAAATCGTACATCGCCGAGAGCGACCGAATCGCTGCGTCATAGGCGTCCCCCGTCAGATCCTGTTCGAGCATTTTCTTCCAGAGCGAAAAATCGCCGCCGGAGTAAAAGAGATAACAGGTCGCATCCAATCCGTCGCGTCCGGCACGGCCGCTTTCCTGCTGATACGCTTCGAGCGATTTGGGCATGCCGGCGTGAATGACGAACCGCACATTCGACTTATCGATTCCCATGCCGAAGGCGACCGTTGCCACGATGACGTCGACGTCTTCCTTCATGTATGCGTTCTGATGCCGCTTGCGCTGCACGTCGGTCATGCCGGCGTGATACGGCAACGTGCGATAGCCGCGGGCATTGAGCGCGGTGCTGATTTCATCGACGTTTTTGCGGCTGATGCAATAGATGATCCCCGATTCGTCTTTGTGCTTTTGCAAGACCTCGTCGATCTGATTGAGCCGGTCGTGTCGACGATCGACTTTGTAGAACAGGTTTGGCCGATCGAACGAACCGACGAGAACTTCGGGATCGGTCAATCCTAATTGGGAGATGATGTCATCTCGCACGGGGGGGGTAGCGGTGGCGGTATAGGCGTGCAACGCGACGTCGGGAAACGCCGACTTCAAAATGCTCAGCGTGCGATATTCCGGACGAAAATTATGTCCCCATTCGCTGATGCAGTGCGCTTCGTCGATCGCGAAGAACGAGACATCGACCCCTTTGAGATAGTCGAGCGTTCGGTCCATCATCAGGCGTTCGGGGGCGACGTACAGCAATTTCAATCGACCGGCATCGATCTCGTCTTTGACGCGCAGGCGTTCTTGCAGCGAATTGCTGCTGTTGATGCACGCCGCCGGCACGCCGCATGTCGTGAGGGCATCGATCTGGTCTTTCATCAGCGAAATGAGGGGCGAGACGACGATGGCGAGCCCGTCGGTGCACATCGCCGGGGCCTGAAAGCAGAGCGATTTTCCGCCGCCGGTCGGCAGAACGACGACAGAATCGCGTCCTTCGAGGACCGATTGCATTGCCTGACGCTGCAACGGTCGAAACTGGTCGTATCCCCAGTATTTTTGGACGACCGTCGCCAACGCATCGGATTGAAGTTCGGTGCTCATGGCGCGATGATCGCTGGTCGGGGTGGGGGGAGTCAAGCGAAGAGAGATCGAGGGGGAGACTGGAGAATGGGAGACTGGGAGAAATGACGAACGGTATCACTCCTGTTGGCGTCTGACTCATCCCTCATCCCTCATCTCTCAGCTTCACGAATTCCTGCATCTCCTTCCGGCTGCCGATCACCAGTGGCGTTCGCTGGTGGATGCTTTCGGGTTCGATGTCAAGAATGCGGCCTTTGCCGTCGAGGGCGAGGCCGTCGGCATGCTCGGCAAGGAAGGCGACCGGATTCGCTTCGTACAGCAGCCTCAACTTTCCCTGAGGATTTTCCGCCGTCGGTGGATAGAGAAACACTCCACCCTTCAACAGTGTCCGATGAAAGTCAGCGACCATCGAGCCGATGTATCGCGATGCATATTTGTGACCGAGAGCGCCGCTGCGGAGTCTATCGATGTAGTCTCCGTAATGCCGGGGAAACGTCTCGCGATACGCTTCGTTGACCGAGTAGTATTTCCCTTGCTCGGGCATCTTGATATTGGGATGACTGAGAATATACGCCCCGATCGCCGGGTCGAGCGTGAAGCCGTGTACGCCGTTGCCGACGCTATAGACAAGAATCGTCGACGAACCGTACACAACATACCCGGCGGCGACCTGCTTATTTCCTGGCTGTAAAACCCAGCGTTCGGGATCGTTCAGCTCGGCCCCTTCGGGACGCTTCAAGATCGAAAAGGTCGTGCCGACGCTCACGTTTACGTCGAGATTGGATGACCCGTCGAGGGGATCGAACACGACGGCATAGTTGGCCCGCTCCGACCCGCCATGCACGAGCATCGGCTTTTCATTTTCTTCCGACGCGAGAATACCGATGCTTTCGCGGACGCCAAGACAATGGGCCAAGACTTCGTTGGCATAGACATCGAGCTTCTGCTGCATTTCCCCCTGCACATTAATCTCGCCATGCGCACCGAGATCGTCTCCCAACCCCGCTCGGCGGACGCGGGCCTGAATCAATTTCGTCGCGAGCGTAATGCCCGAAAGGTAACCGTTCACACCCCATGTAAGCCAAAAAATCGCGGGCAGGCCAAACGGCTGATTTTCGAC
>JAQCEJ010000148.1 GCA_027618475.1 Planctomycetota bacterium
GCGCGCGTTTTTCGCCAAAAATGCGCGCTTTCGACACGGTTTTGCATATTCATAAACATCGATGCATTTTGAACGATCACGGCAACACAAAATGCTTTGAAAAACGTTGCGCGCAACCCAATCGTGTTTGCGCCTTTCAAAAATCCCTTCTCCCTCGGGGAGAAGGTGGCCGCAGGCCGGATGAGGGTCCCTTTCACCGGAATGACGAATGTCGAAATCCGAATGACGAATCAATTCCGAATGACCGAATGTCCGAAGGAGACACGAGAGGGTGTACCCGAAGCAATCACCTACCGGGTCGCTCCGGTTGCTCGCAACCGGAGCCGTGAAACGGCAAGAGGCCATTCAACGACAAACGAAATACGCCTCGTATCGCTGCGCGACACCGGTTGACAAGCAACCGGTGGTACCCCGCTGAAAATTCCTTCTCCCTCTGGGAGAAGGTCTCCGTCAGGAGGGATGAGGGTGCCTTTCACCGGAATGTCGAATGTCGAAATCCGAATGTCGAATCAATTCCGAATGACCGAATGTCCGAAGGACGAGCGAGAGGGTGTACCCGGAGTAATCACCTCAACCAAGTAGCGGGTCGCCCGACCAGCACAGCATCAGGATTGCATAGTGGGGTAGCCCCGGCCACCCACTGAGTCGCATGCCGAGGTCTGCGACCTCAATCCGGCCTCATAGAGGCCGGCTACAATTTACTCCACCGGGTGCAGATACAAATCATGTCGGCCGTTGCGTTCGGAGACGGTGACGATCGACTCGCCGGACGGATGCCATGCGGGGTAGTCGTCTCGTTCGGGATGATCGGTGAAGCGCGTGAGTTCGCCACTTTGCACGTCGATGAGGTAGATTTCGTAGTTGCCGTCGCGATTGGACGTGAAGGCGATGAGGCGGCCGTCGGGGGAAAATCTGGGGCGGATGTCTTGTGCCGGGTTGTCGGTCAACCGGCGAACATCGCTGCCGTCGGACCGCATCACGTAGATTTCAAAATTCCCGTCGCGACTCGAACCGAAGGTGATGAACTTGCCGTCGGTGGAAAACGCCGGCCAGTTGTTGATCCCCCGGCTGTCGGTGAGTTGCACGCGATCGGTCGCCTGTGGCGTGACGGCGAAGAGTTGTTGGGCTCCGGTTTCAGAGAAGGCGTAGACGACTTTGCCATTGTCGGGGGCAATCGCCGGATGCCGCATCCCCGAAAACCCCGGGGCAGGGGAGATCTCGGCGACCAATTTTTCTTCGGTGTCGTGAATGAGCATCGCCACACTCGCCGGCGACCGGCTTTGCAGGTGCGCGTAGTACCGGCCATCCGCCGAGAAAGCGGGTTCGAGTTCTGAGCGCGTTTCGTCGGGATGCAACGGTATCGGCACAGCGTCGGCCTTCTCCCATTCGAGTTTCAAGAGCTGGTACTGCTCGGGGCGCGTCAGGCAGACGTAGATGATCTCTTTACCGTCGTTGATGAAAATGGGATCGTGCTTGAGTCGGCTGTCGGTCGTGAGACGCTGAGGTTCAGCAGCGTGCGATGTCGCGACGAGGGCGAGTAATGTCGCGAATACAACGACGAAGCAGAGCTTCGAAGACCTTGCGTTCCCAAGCAGCGCTGGGGAACGAGGGGGATGCTTTTCTCCCTCTCCCTCTGGGAGAGGGTCGGGGTGAGGGTGTCTTTTGCTTTTGATCGAATCGATGAAAGGCACCCTCATCCGGCCTGCGGCCACCTTCTCCCAGAGGGAGAAGGATGAAGAGGCATCGTTTGCCTGACTTATCGACTCGACCCGCGTGTTAAACCAGTTCATCGATCACCGTCCCGCCGTTTAAGACGTTTAGCTCGGCGCGCGTTTGCGTCGTGATGCCGGTGAACTCGGCGATGGTGGTGCCGACCATCAGCGGGGTGATCGGGGTCGTCACCGGGTCTTCGCCGAGTTTGTCGCTTTCGCCGATCAATTGACCTCCGGGGATGCCGGCCCCCATCCAGAGCGAGAAATAGCAGCGCGGCCAATGGTCGCGGGCCGAACGGTTGTTGATGCGCGGCGTGCGGCCGAATTCACCCATCACGATGACGAGCGTGGTATCGAGCAAGCCGTGGTCGTGCAGTTCATCGATGAAGTACGACAGCGTGCGGTCGAGGATCGGACAATGCCGGTCTTGCATCAGTTCAAAGTTGTAGATGTGCGTGTCCCAGCCGAAGTCGAAATTCGGCGTCAGGGCTTCGACGGACTGGCTCCAGTTGAGCTGAATGTAAGGGACTTCCGCTTCGAGCAACCGGCGGGTGAGCAAACAGCTTTGGCCGAACGTCGTATACCCGTATCGATCGCGAACGGCATCGGTCTCGCGCGTGAGATCGAAGGCGTTGCGCGATTCGGGATGCGAGAGCAAACCGAGAGCCCGCTGATAAGTGCGCGACCATTCTTCGACGTTCAGCCCGTCGATGCGGCGGCGGTCTTCGTCCAATCGGGTGAGTAGCGACTGCCGGTCTTCGATGCGGTTGGGAGAGAGGCCGTCGAGCAGTTGCAGGTCGGGGACGTCGACCTGTCCGGTCTCGGCAACGTGCAGTTGCAACGGGTCATACGTTTTGCCGAGCGTGCCGCCGCCATAACCTTCGACGATGCGAGCGGCATCACGCGGGATGCCACGGCCGACCGAGATGAACGAGGGGAGTTGTCCTTTTTGTCCCCGATGTTTCGCGACGATCGAACCGAAATTCGGCTGCACCGGTTCGGGACGTTCGTGAAAACCGGTGAAGGCGACGGTCCCGGCATCGGGATGTCCCGGTTGTGACGAGACGTGCGAACGAATGAGCGTGTACTTGTCGCTGCGCAGCGCGAGTTGCGGCAACAGATCGGTGACGCGAACACCCGGCGTGCGCGTGGCGATCGTCGAGAAGGGCCCGCGATACTCCATCGGTGCGGCGGGCTTCGGGTCGAACGTATCGAGATGGCTCGGGGCTCCCCACAACCAGACGAGCACGACCGACTTCGCACGGGGGGCGATCTCTTGAGCGAACGAGAGTTCCGGCAACCCCAACGCACAAGCCGCCGTCGAAGCCGTCGTCAAAAACGACCGCCGCGAGAGGCCGCTGCAAGAATTCGAGTTGAAGGAGCCGATGTGAAACATAGGGTATTCTTCGCGCCAGAAGTATTCTAACCCTCTCCCCCCCCGGGGAGAGGGTGGATGCGAAGCATCCGGGTGAGGGCACCTTGTCGCCATCGACTGCTTCATCACCCCATCCACATGCAAAGCTATCGCCTCAATGACAGATTCGAGATCGCCAAGCACCTCGTGATTCCAATACCGCAGGATATCAATTCCTTTGTTTTTCAAGAAGCGCGACCGATTCTCGTCGTATCGTCGCGACTCGGTTGTGTTGTGCTGACCGCCGTCCAACTCGATGACGAGATTCAATTCATCACAATAGAAATCAACAATGTAAGGCGGAATCGGACGTTGACGACGAAATTTCAAGCCGAGGAATCGCCGGTTCCGTAGTATCATCCATAGTCGCTGCTCAGCGTCGGTCTGGAGCTCTCGGAGTTGGCGTGCATATTCGATGAGTTCAGCATAGGCCCGCGATTGTGGCAAAAACTTTGACATGTGACTGTCCAAACGGTGCCCTCACCCGGCCGCTTCGCGGCCACCTTCTCCCCGGGGGGAGAGGGTTTATTTCACGCACAACTCTCAACCGTTCATTTCTTTCAACTCTTCTTTCAATACTAACTCGGCAATGCATTCGCGTCGCGTCTTTTGACGAAACGGATACTTGTGCCGATGACAGATCGTACACTTCGTGTTGCCGCAGTCGTTCGCTTTGATCTTTCGAAAGCGGCCGACCTGTTGATCGCAGACGCAGTCGACGTCGAAGGGACTCTTGCCGACTCGCGTTTGACCTCCGAACAAATTTGTTTCAACGTGCCTGAGATAATGCTTCCGCCACTCGCGATAGGTGCGAGCTTGTTCCTGATGCCAACGTTTCATCACAAGTTCCTGCATGGAAACCGACTCCCCGCAGCAGTGACCATGCAGTGGTCGAAAACTGTGCGGGGCAAGTCATGATCCATGACAAGCCGTGATGTCTTTGTTTGTGATTCATTATTTGCTTTATGTCTTTCGGTCGTGCTGTGAAAGGTGCCCTCACCCGGCCGCTTTGCGGCCACCCTCTCCCCGCCGGGGAGAGGGATTTTAAGACCTTAAATCAGTTCGGCTATTGGCTCGCCGAAGGGGAGGATCGGGATCGGGCGGCCGCTGTAGTCGTTGAAGGCTTGATAACTGTCGATACCGAGATGCCGGTAAATCGTCGCCAGAAAATCTTGCGGCGTGTACGGGCGGTGCGCGGGGAACTCGGCTTTCGAGTTCGTCGCGCCGATCACCTGCCCCATCTTGAAATTGCCGCCGGAGACGAGCGCAGTGTAGGCCTGCGGCCAGTGGTCGCGGCCGACGCCGTTGGCGTTTTTGCTGAGGCGCGGCGTGCGGCCGAATTCACCGACGACGACCACGAGAATTTTCTTGTCGAGGCTGCGCTCGTGGATGTCTTCGATGAGCGTCGAAAGAGCCTGATCCATGTAGGGGAGGCGGATATCCATGAACTTACCGAAGTGGCCGGGACGACCCGCGTTCATGATATGGTCGTCCCAGTTCGTAAACTCATCACCCGTCTTTGGGGTATTGAAGTAGATGTTGACGACCGCCGTTCCTGCTTCGGCGAGCCGACGGGCCATCAGGCACGACTGTCCCCAGGTATTGCGGCCGTATTTGTCGCGGAGTTCGGCCGGCTCTTGATTGATGTCGAACGCCTCGCGCGTGGCGGGGTTGGTCATCATTTCGAAAGCAATGTCTCGAAATTTGTCGACTCGTTCCATGTTCTGTCGATTGTCGATCTCCCGCTGAAAGCGATCGAACTGCGCGAGCAATTTGCGGCGATCGATCATTTGTTCGGGATTGCGATCGGCTGAAATTTTCAGCGACGGGGGTGCGTAATCCTCGTTGCCCGGGTCGTTGACCTGGTATCCGGCGAATTCGACACCGATATAATTCGGCCGTGTCATGTACGGCATGCTGGGGACGCCGATGTAGTTCGGAAGTCCTCCGTCACCGAGGCCGCGAAGGCTGCCGGCGATCATGCCGAAGTCGGGGTGTTCGCTTTTGGATTGCGACGTCGGGTCGAGCACCGTCGGCCGTTTGCCGGTGAGCACGACGATCCCGCCGTCGCTGTGAATGCCGACGTCGTGATGCAGCGAGCGGATCAGAGAGAATTTATCGGCGAGTTTCGCTTGCAGCGGGAACTTCTCGCAGATCTCCATCCCCGGCACATTGGTGGCGATCGGCTTATAGATGCTGCGGTATTCAACGGGAGCCTGCGGTTTGAGGTCATACGTTTCGAGCTGAGAGGCCCCGCCATGCGTGTAAAGCATGATGACCGACGTATCGCGGTTGTTTTCGCCCTGTGCCGCTCGGGCCGCGAGGACATCGGCGAGGCAAATGCCCCCCAATGCGAGCGTTCCGACCTGCAGAAACTCCCGTCGCGAGACCGGCCCGCGACAGAATGGTGAATTCGACGGTATCAAATCGCTATTCCTTGTCGATGAATCTGTCCACTCCGTTCGAATAAAACAATTTCCGTTTATATATTAGATTCTATCGTGCGAAAGCCGTGCGGTAAAACCCAAAGTTTGGTGGATTTGCCGCAAAAAAACGCAAAAGTCGCACAAAAAGAGATGTCGTAGAGAATCGCAGAGTCAGACAAGATCGGGTTTCATCTGCTCGGTCATTTCACGGTGTCTCTGTGGTAAAACAGACCTTTTCTTCTTGGCGGCTTTACGCCTTTGCGTGAAACAATCGTCTGACCGATGGCCGATCCGAGTGTGCTGCATTCGGCTAAGATGTTACGAAATTTCGAAAAAAATCACTTTTTGGGCGAATCGGCGAAACTCATGACGAGTGAGGCGTGTTCAATCTTGTAGAATGAGCGATGGAAACCGCCGCACTTGGAATTGAATGTGTGTCGGCCTCGTCGCCCGTGGCCCCTCGCCGAGTTAATCACCACCAAAGGAACCAAGATCATGAAACGATTTCGCTTCACCTCCGCTGTCGTGTTGGGTTTGCTGGCAGGGGCTTCGCTGCCGGTCTGGGCCGATGAAAATGCCGATCAACCACCTGCCCGACCTGCTCCTGAAGAGGTCTTCAAAAACCTCGACAAGAACGACGACGGCAAGCTCGTTGCCGATGAGATTTCCGAAGATCAGCAACGATTCTTCGATCGGCTCATTCGCGTCGGTGATAATGACGAAAACGGCGAATTGTCGCGGGACGAGTTCATCGCCGCGCTGAAAGATCGCCCGATGCCTCCGCGTGACGGTGAAGGAAAGCCGCGTGGTCCGCGAGATGGTGACCGTCCTCAAGGCCCGAAACCCGAACAGATGTTTGAACGCCTCGATCAGAACAATGACGGTTCGATCTCGGTCGATGAAGCCCCGGAACGTGCCAAACCGATGATCGAACAGCTTCTCAGGAAGAGCGGTAAGGAACCAACCGCTTCGTTAACCCGAGACGAATTCCTTGAACTGGTGAGAAATTTTCGTCCTGATCGGGGGCCCGGTGATGGGAGACCGCGCGAGGGTGGTCCGAGACCGGAAGGTGCACCGGGACGTGGCCCTCGCCCTGACGGTGAACGGGGCCGTGGACCCGAAGGTCGCGGACCGGAAGGATTCGGCGGTCCCCCTCCGATGCCGAAGTTCTTCAAAGTACTCGATACCGACCAGGATGGACGACTCACGAAGGATGAATTGGCACAACTCGCCGATAAATTCGCCGCTCTCGACGAAAACGAAGATGGCCAACTCGACATGCGCGAATTGATGGGTCCGCCGCCGGAAGGCCGATTCGCCGGCGGTCAGTTGAATCGGGGTCGCGGTTTTGGTCCTCCCGAAGGACGAGGCCCGCAGGGACGACCTGGCGGTCCCGGTGGTCCTGAAGGACGCCCCGGTTTCGGACCTGGTGGTCCCGGTGCGGCGGGAGCCCCCGGACGAGGACCGAACCCCGAGAATATGCTCAAACGTTTCGACAAGAATGGCGACGGAAAACTGTCGCAGGACGAAGTCAACGAGAATTTGAAAAAGCGGTTCGACAAAATCGACGCCAACGGCGATGGCGCCATCGATCAGGATGAACTCCGCACGATGCTTGAAAAACGAGCCAACAAACAAGGAGGCAAAAAGCCCGGCAAGGGTGTAAAACCTACGAAAAAGGAAGCCAACTAACCCGGCATTGGCGCGATGTCCTTCACGTTCTGGAGAGAGAATCTGAGAGACGAACGGCAGATACCGGCACAAGGCATGAGCCAGCCTCCACTCATGTTTTCACAAGAGACTCTGGGGGCAATTGAACGAATCACGAAAGCCTGCGAAATTCCAATTTCGCAGGCTTTCGTGTTACATTTACCGGGCCGTCGCATCGATCCGCAGTTCGTTAATGACACCCGATAAATACGGATGGACTTCTTGATATGCCTGGGCGTGAAGGCGAAGTCTTACGAAGAACGTGTTGGTCTTCTTGAACGGCGAATCGCCGGGGACTTCGATCGTCAGGCCGTGGCTGGCCCAACCGCTACCGTTGACGTCGAGCCCTTCGGTGCTTACGCCGTGGGTCCAAGTCTTACCGTCGGTAGAAATGTCGAGATAGTGGTTTGTCCCGAGTGATCCGTTGTTCGCTTTACCGTTAACGGCGATGGCGATGTTATTCAGCGGCTGGGGGGCCGTCACTTTCCAGATGAGTTCGGGTTGAGCGCCGCCGGGCTGCATCCGCACGGCGATGGAACCGCGCGACCATTCGAGTTTGTCCCGTTGATTCACGACTGCTGAGTAACGGAATTTCTGTGTCTGAAAATCGTCGTGATAGGTGAAGTGTTTCGCGTCGTTTTCCGTCGGCTTAAGCGTCACTTCCGGTTCAGCGGGGATGGAGAGTTCGGCCGAGATGCGAACGTTGTCGATGCGGGCGACGACGGCACCGTCGGATTGAGTTCCTTCCATCGTCACACGGACGCGAAACTCGCGGAGTTCATGAAACATGACATCGTCGCCGCTGGTCACGATGAGGTCTTGCGATTCAAGTTCTTCACTGGTGACCGTATACGGCCACGACTTGCCTCCGTCAGCTGAGAGGCTGAGCGTGGCTCGGCTTCCCGGCGCGAGAAACGTGACAGAGACGGCAGCCTTAACGTGATGGGCCGGAAAATCACCGGCGAAACGATACGTCAACGAAGATCGCGGCGGTGTGCCGTTTCCACTTCGCAGCGCCAACGTGCGTGAATCGTCCCACAACAGATGCCGAAACCCTTCGATATCGGCGTCTTCGATGAACTGGCTCGTGTCGAAAGAGTCATTGAATAACAATTGTCCTTCTTCGAAGGGAGCGATTTCCAATCCGTCGCCGCGACTGATGTCGGCACTGGGCAGACCCGTGTAATCGACAGGAAGCGATTGAACTTCCTTCCCCCATGCGAGAATTCGCGCGTTGATGTCGTCCATAAAATTGCCACAACCGAGACCGAAATGACAGCCGGTGTTGTAGACCCAGTAGAACGCCGTAGGAAGATTGAATTCCCGGCACACCTGAAGTTGGTCTTCGAGGCTTTGCCATGTTGCTGCCGACCACGGTTGTTCGCTGGTACTCCACGCGGCGTGGGGCATCACGACAAGAGGGACGCCGGTAACGAGATAACGCAGCACGATGCGGCGAAAGCGCGGGCCTGCAACGAAATACTCGTCGATGACCCAGCCGTCGGCGGGAATGTTCCACGTCGGTACCGTCCCGCTGGGACTCCACCATTGATACACCGCGACGTCGTATTTGGCTTTGATTCGCCGATAGAGTTCGGCAAGCACTTCAGCTCGCCCGCCCCCCGCGACGTTTTCTTCCGCGAGTACAATGCCATGAAAACCATCGAGTGGCATCGCTGCGAGAAAGGTATCGACGCGTTGCCAATACACTTCGATGTCGAGCAGCGGCCCTTCGAATCGGTCGTTGCCATCCCAGAAGTAAATCCGAGGCAGAAAGAATTTTCCTTGCGCTTTGCCAATGCGGGCATATTCGGCCCACCCGGCGAGGAAAGACTCGCTGATTTCGCCGTTGAGGTTGATCGACGCGACGCTGAAGTTGAGGTCTTCGACACGGGCATTTCGTGCGCCGTTCGCGGTCCAAGGAACCGCCGCATATTCGCCGATGTGATGGATTGTGAGTTGATCGGCGGCGTTAGCCGTATGAACCATCAAGCCGAGGACAAAGACCGCAAGAATATCTGTCGCGAGGCGGGATACCATGTGAGTCGATTTCTGCTGTTGGGGGACTTCATCGATCGATCAAGGGGATTATACACCAATCCCCTGATCCCCAACATCGCTGGCAAGATTTGCTGACCCAACAGGCCGCCCATTTTCGAAATCGTGATCTTGTTGCTGGTCTACGCGGCGAGTTTCTTCTTGCGTCGCCAGCCGTAGCCGATGAGCCCCACGCCGCCTGTCAGCAGCATCACGATGGTCGAGGGTTCGGGGATACCCGAAGGAGGGGGAGGGCCGTAGATCGCTTGAATTCCTGCGATGTCATCTGCTGTCAGGGTCCGCTTGGCACCACTATAAGCGGCATACATCACCGACCCGGATACGGCCGAATGGCTGAGTCCCAGGGAATGACCGATTTCATGTAACGCGACAGTATAGATATCGTATTCTCCGTTCCCTGAGATATCTCCCGGGTTATCGACCCAGGTCCGGCCGACGTCGAAGTGAACGTCACCGCGGATCGACGCGCCCGGTCCGTTAAGTGGCTCGTTTCCGGGAACAAAGGCATGGGCCAGAACAGTGGACGTGGTGATTTCCCAGGCCGCTACGCGAATATCTCCGATATGTCCACCAGATGCATCGGGAGCCCCCATCAGAGCACCACTATCGGCGACTTCTCCCAGGTTCGTGAATCCCGAAACGGCAGCCCATGAGTTCAAGGCCCAATCGATCACAGCGGCATAATGAGCTGCGGTCGTGAAGCCCGAAATATTCAAATCCAGTATCGAAGAGGTTGTACCGGTATGATCGGTGTCGGCATTCGAACCAGGGTCGAGCCCGATGCCGGCTCCCATGATGCTGAAAGTGGCACCACCGGGACTGGGAAAGGTCAGGAACGCCGCCGTGTTTGGTCCCGGTGCCCATTTACGGCCATTCGTGGAAAACTCTTCGGGGGAGGTGGAAAGGGGAGAGGCAACGATCAGATCGCCACGCACAGGGGCCGAGACGAAAGCCAGCAACAACAGTCCCCACATCAATTTTTGCAACGTCATTAAACGCATGCTAATCTCCTCTTCCCAGCACCGAAGGGAACCGCATCATCAATGTGTTGTCAACACAGCCGATCGGCAGTAGATGAAATCGACCTGTTTCATCCACTGCTAGAACTGATATCATAACCCGGTTGGCGACAGAGTTAACGTACCAATGGCCCCGAAAATTCCATCGTCCCGAGGGTTATGAAACGGCTTGTAAGGACTAGGGAGCCGATTCAGACACGGAATCGTTTCCATTATATCGAGACACACCTCGCGGCATTCTGTGCGAGTCTGGTGATAACGGGCGACACGTCAAGTCCCCCGTTATCACCGTCGTGTCTTCATTCAATTCGATATTTACACGGCGAGATTCTTCTTGCGTCGCCAGCCGTAACCGATCAGGCCCACTCCGCCGGTGAGCAGCAGGGCGATGGTTGAGGGTTCGGGGACGGCAGGACCGGAGACGTCGGACAGGTAAACCCATTGTGGGTCGGCTTCTGTGATCGATTCAGGCTCACTCAATGAAAGTTCGAAGGCTGATCCGACAATTCCCCATCCCGCACCCGTTGCTGGTGTACCGCTGAAGTCAACGTCGAATTCACCGGGGACCATTGTCGACAGGATGATCTTCTGAAACGAGAAGCTCTCACCAGGAGTGAGATTAAACAGGGCACGGGCAACAACCTGATTACCACTGGGACCGGAAAATTGGATGACCGAAAAGTCCAGAGTCGGTGCGGTCCCGATCAGTCCTTCAAAGGTGATGATGGGTTCATCGTCTTGAAAACTATCTAAACCCGTATAACTGTTTCCAAAAATGAAACGCGCATCCAGTTGGGCAAAAGGGAAGTCGATGGGAGCATCAACATTGATCTGTTTCCCCGCAGGGGCCGTCCAGATGAAGGAGAGATCGACGTCTTCCAGTGAACCGAACGGCAGGCTGACGAGAGAGGGCGTCTCGACGATCACGGACGCATCCGATTGCCCCGGATAACTCTCATTGGTTTCCAAATTTACGACACCAATGACTTCGACCTGTGCAATGGGAGCTGCATAGCCGACGTTCGGAAACAACGAGACAGCGGCGATCAACAGTGTGAAACGTGTCATGGTCAACCTTTCGTGGGGGTGGCGAACCTCATTCTCGCCAGTAAAGATGGGTAAAACATAGAAAATGAGTAATTTTCTGTGCTGATTGTAACAACGCATCCTTGTCGTGTCGATCATCGCGTCGATATTTACCGAATTTCGCTCCTTATTGGGTTTTATGTCCAGTGGTTGCCGCAGTACATGCTCCGCCTCGAAGTCGAGGGACGTGACGCCCCCCCCCCCCCCCCCCCCCCCCC
>JAQCEJ010000149.1 GCA_027618475.1 Planctomycetota bacterium
GATGTTAAAATGCGATCCATTGCGAGCCTGGAGTGTCTCCCGGCTCAACCCATATGGGAAATGTCGGATTGCATGTATTCTTTTGTCCGAGATCTGAATTGAATAGTGGAAGTATCGGGCAATTTTAGTGGTGTCTGCTCCTTTTCTGTTTTTTACTTTATTTGGAGGGGTTTCTCATGCGAAGTCCAAGTCTGAAGAGTCGAAATTGGCGGCAATCCGGTTTCACGCTCATTGAGCTGCTGGTGGTGATTGCCATTATTGCGGTGTTGATTGCCTTGCTGTTGCCCGCCGTGCAGCAGGCGCGCGAGGCGGCTCGCCGCACGCAGTGCCGAAACAACCTCAAGCAGTTGGGTCTGGCGCTGCACAATTACCACGATGCTTTCTTGCTCTTTCCACCTGCGGTGATTGCTGCCGGTAATTCAGCCAGCGGTAATGGCTTGACCGCTGCAGCCAAGAACACAAATGGCTTGATCTTTTTGCTTCCTTACTTTGATCAGGCCAACCTGTACAATCAATACAATCATAACTCTTGTGCCAGTTCATCGGCATATGGGGGGCAATACGGTAGTGGCGGAACCATGACATGTCCCAGCGCGACCTGTGATGGTGATCCGGCCTTTAATGCCGTGGTGTGTCAGACCAAGTTAGCCATTTTTCATTGCCCATCGGATAACGGCAACCCAATACTTCCAGCCGGTGCTTATTATGGCATTTCCCCCACGATTGGCGGTGGCGTGAAAACCAATTACGACTTCAGTGCCGAGAATGCGCAATACAATAATCCCTCGTTGTGGGTTCGCGATCGCACTCGCATCAATCGACATTTATTTGGCGATCATTCAAATGCCAGCATTGCCGATGTGAACGATGGGACCAGCAACACGGTTGCTATGGTAGAAACGATTTATGATTGTGCCAGTGGGAGAACATCAGGCTGGGCTTTTCGGGGTCACACTTACAATGGTACGAGTCTCATTTCACGCCCGATCAATGATATTTACACCAGTGGTTCAAATATTGGTTTTATGAGATTTTGGGGTGGCGCGGCCAGCATGCACGAAGGTGGAGTGCATATCGTGATGGCCGACGGTGCAGTTCGATTTATCAGCGAGAACAGTGATGCGGTGACCCGCACTTACTTGAGCTATTACGGAGACAGACAAACATTGGGAGAATTCTAATCCCCTTTCTGTCTGATCTTAAACATGGCACAGCGGACTATGAAAGGTATGATAGTCCGCTGTGTTTTTGCCAGATGGTCGCGACCGTTTCAGTTTGCAAGAATCGGCAGTTCATCCGCGACGATCTACCGTTCTAGCCAGCGAAGGGGCCCGATAAAATCTGATCCGTGAATCGCGATAAATGTGAGCTCCAAATCTGTCAACACACACGGATTCTCCATTGACTCAAGGGAGGAAAAGGACAACGTTGGCGATTAATCTCGCAACCTGCCTTTGAGACAATTCGATTGATCGACCAGCATTGCTCGATGGCAATCAATCGTGGAATGAGGTGCCTCAGGGCAGGTGGATTCAATTTCACAAACGGTTGACTTGTTCCATCAAATTGGGCCATCGCATACATTTTAGATTCTAGAAAAGGACACACGTCATCATGTATCGAAAATCAATTGTTCTATGCATGGTATTGCTCTTTGGATGCGGTCCCGAAGGCCCTCCATTACTGGAACTTGAGCCAGTGACTGGCACTGTCACGTTAGATGGAAAACCCTTGAACAATGCCGTCGTTATGTTTATCCCTATTAATGAGGGACTGGAATCGAATGCGAAAACGAACGATCAAGGCGTTTATGAATTGGAGATCCGTGGAAATAAAGGCATTAAAGCAGGTGAATATAAAGTGACAATTAACAAGCGAGTTAAACCCGACGGCTCTGAATTGGACCCGGGAGGAGGAATGGGCGAGAATCTGTTGCCAGCAAAATATTCAGAGATGGTCAATACCGAGCTTAAAGCAACCGTGCCAAAGGGTGGTGGGAAAATTGACTTCGATCTGAAGCTGAAATAACCACACGAGGTTCGTGGTATGGTGCGCAGGGGGTCATGGCTGATTGCCGTCTTGACGGTCTTCTCGGTCTGCGTTGCCTGGTGGGTACTCAACCGCTCCCCCCGTCGAAACGTCTTGCTGATCACCCTCGATACGACACGTGCCGATCGGCTGGGGTGTTACGGGCATGAGGGCGCGCTCACACCCGTCATCGATCGGCTGGCGCAAAAAGGCGTTGTGTTCGAGAGGGCCTACGCCCCCGTCCCGCTCACGTTACCGTCGCATGCCTCGATGTTGACGGGGTTGTATCCCCCCGAGCATGGCCTTCATAACAACGGCCAGGGCGCTCTACCCGGCGAACTTCCCACGCTGGCCACCGAGTTGCAGTCGCGCGGTTACGAGACGGGTGCCTTCGTCGCTGCCGTCGTGCTCGACCACAGCTTCGGGCTGAATCGCGGTTTTACCACGTACGACGATGACCTTTCCCACGTGCCGGAGATGCCGCACAGTCATCATCGTTACCGTTCTGGTGAGACGGTCGTCGATTCGGCACTTTCGTGGCTCAAGCGTCACAGCAGCAAGCCCTTCTTCTGCTGGGTTCATCTATTCGATCCCCACTACCCGTATCTGACGCACGAGAATCGATTCTTCGACCAGTTTGCCGATCGTCCCTACGATGCGGAAATCGCTTATGTCGATCAGGAAGTCGGTCGCCTGCTGGCGTATCTCGAAAAAGCAGGTCTCGACGGTGAAACGATTGTCGTCGTCGTCGGTGATCATGGCGAAAGCCTCGAAGAACACAGCGAACGAACTCATGGCATGACCGTCTACGACGCGACGTTGCGCGTTCCGTTGATCGTATCGGCTCCGGGCATTAGCCAACCCGGCCATCGCGTCCCTCAGGCCGTCAGCCTGGTGGATCTCAGTCCCACGTTGCTCGAATGTTTGGAACAGAAATCGCTGCCGATGGTCAGCGGGCGGTCGCTGTATTCGTCCCTGCGGGGCGTGCCGCTTTCCGGTGTAACAATGCAATATGCGGAAACCGACGAGCCCTACCAAACGGCCCACTGGTCGCCGCTTCAGGCGTTAATTGACGATCGATGGAAGTACATTCGCTCGCCGAGAGCCGAACTGTACGACCTGTCAAGCGACTCGGGCGAACTGCTGAATTTGGCAGAGAAACACCCCGAACTCGTTGCGAAGTACGAAGCTCGACTTAGCGAATGGGAACAACGCATGGGGCAACGATCGGCTACGAGGGTGGACCTGACGGATCAAGATCGACGCTCGTTGACGAGTCTGGGTTATTCGGCGCGAAACGAAGTGCGTCCGCGGGGCAATCGTACGCTGCGTGATGTCAAAGACATGCTCCCCCATTACAACATGCTCGACGATGCAGTCACGCTCATGGAGAATGGAAGCCACGATGAGGCGGTCCCTCTGTTCGAAAAAATACTTGCCGTTGACGATGAATACTTCATGGCGCACGGCTATCTGGGGATCTGCCTGATGCGCCAGAAAAAAATGGACAAGGCGATTTTCCATCTGCGCCGAAACGTCGAACTCGATGCGAGTGCCGATCGCGTACGGATGATGTTGGGTACGGCATTATTACAGAACGGTGATTTTAAAGAGGCTGCTGACGAACTCCGGGCGACGGTTCGCATAAATCCGAATCTGTATCAGGCGCAATACAATCTGGGTCTCGCACTTGAAAAACTGGGGAACTTCGACATGGCGGCGACGCATTACCGCCGTTGCCTCGACCTGGTTCCGCATTTCGCCCCAGCCCGCGATCGGCTGGAAGCTTTGGAAAGCAGTCGTTGACGATGCGATTCTAGATGCTCCTCACTGACGTTTTGGGTTACGATAAGATATCCCGGTTCATTTTGAACATAGAAATCAGCTCGCACACATGTCTTCATTCCCACAGAAATCCAACGCTCCGATGCGAAAACATCGCAAACGATTCGTGGCGATCGCGACGTCGATCCTGGCGATTGTTGCCGTGGCGTGGGGAATTCAGGTGTGGCGCATACCGCAGCCGAACATTTTACTGATCACGCTCGACACGACCCGGGCCGATCGCATCGGATGTTACGGGTACGATCGGGTCGAGACCCCTCACTTGGATGAGTTGGCACGCCGGGGGGTGTTATTCGAGCGGGCGTATGCCACCGCGCCGATGACCGCTCCATCTCACGCCTCGATGTTTACGGGATTGCACCCGCCCGAGCATGGTGTCTATACGAATGGAATCGTCGCCCTGGAACCGGATGTTCCCGTTCTCGCGGAATATCTACAGCGGGCCGGTTATGCGACGTCGGCATTTGTCGCCTCGGTCGTGCTCCAGACAAAAAGCGGACTGAACCGCGGTTTCGAGCATTACGATGACGATCTTTCCTCTGCTGAAAAGGGAGGAGACGAATTGCATCAAAGTCGAGACGGCGCGCATGTCGTCGATGCGGCGGTTGGCTGGTTGAAAAATCGTCGGCATCAGAGCGCGCCATTCTTTTGTTGGGTGCATTTATTCGATCCACATGAACCGTATCTGACGCACGATGATGTATTTGGCGAGGCATATCGCGATCGTCCCTATGACGGAGAGATCGCGTACGTCGATCGGCAGATCGGTCGCCTCTTCGATTCATTGGATGAACTCGGACTCAGCAAGGACATGGTCATCGTGGTCGTGGGAGACCACGGGGAAAGCCTGGGCGAACATGGCGAAGAGACTCACGGTTACATGCTGCACGAAACGACGTTGCGGGTTCCTCTCATCGTCGCCGACCCACGACTCGAAGTGAAAAACCGGCGGGTATCGACTCCGGTGTCGCTCGTGGATTTGTTTCCCACGTTGTTCGATCTCGCGGGTCTCCCCCAAGAAGGACAAATCGCGCGGCGTAGCCTGCACCCCGCGTTGCTCGGCGAACCGCTTTCATCTCGCATCTGCTATTCGCAGACGCTGGAGCCTTATATTGAAGCCCGGTGGTCTCCTCTCAGGGGTCTCACGACCGATCGCTGGCGCTATGTGAGGACGTCGATTCCCGAACTGTACGATCTGCAAATCGATCCCTCGGAATTGAAGAATCTGGCTGAAGAACAGGCGGATCTGGTCGTGGAGTTGGACGGCGAGTTGGCATTTCTGGAAGATGGCATGCAACCCAGAACGGGACGTGCCGTGACGCTGTCAGGCCAGGAACAACGCGCCTTGGAGAGCTTGAGTTACGCCGGCGGGAGCATCACAACGATCGAGGAGTTGCCCGATGGCCGCCTCCGTCCGGACATCAAGGAAATGATCGGCCCGTTGAATCTCTATATCGCGGCAACGGAACTGATTGAACGGAAAAAATTCGACGAAGCGATTGTGATACTGCTGCCGCTGGCCGATCAAGTTCCTGAGTTTGTTCGCGTGCAGTATTCATTGGGACTGTGTTACATCGGAGAGGAAAAATATGCGGATGCCGTTCAACCGATGGAAGCGGCATTGGAAGTCGATCCGCACTATGAGCGCGCTCGCATCCTGTTGGGTTATGCGCATCTCAAGCTGCAACAGTATCCGCAAGCCAAACAACATCTACAACAAGTCATTGAGTCGAACCCCGATGCCGAGGATGCGCACTTGTATCTTGGAGAGTTGTACCAGCGACAAAAGCAATTTCCCCTGGCATTGCGTCATTACGAGGAAGTGTTACGAATCAATCCGCGAAATGTCTTCGCGCGGGAACTGGTCCCCGTTTTTCGCGCTGCTATAGGCAACCGTTGACGGTACTTTGGCTTCAACCATCGTGAAATGCCACGCTTCCAGCATCGTGGATTGGCCGCGACCCCGATTGACGAGCAAAGTGGCTACCCGCTGGTGGCATTGCCGACTTGTCCCCTGGAGGACGGTTTTCCCGGATGTCATTCGATGGGTAAATCGCCTTTAAAGAAGTTGTGCAATCTCCACTCAGGTCATTCGGTGTCAGGACAAGTGATTCTGCCGTTTGACGCTAGCATTCTCGAAAAAATTGGCTAATCTGAACGCTGCCGTTTCGTTGCACATCGCGTATTTAAACCGGTATTGGTGGTCGCGACATCCGCAATGCCCTTGCCGATGATCTGTTGGATCAGGTCATGGAATGTTCGCCGACCTTTTTTGAACGATTGGTTCTCAAATTGTTGTCAGCGATGGGATACGGGGGAGCAATCCCCGAAGCCGGTCAACACCTCGGGCGGTCTGGCGACGGGGGGATCGACGGCATCATTAACGAAGACAAGTTGGGGCTCGACATCATTTGTATTCAAGCAAAGCGCTGGAAAGATACGGTCGGACGTCCCGTCGTTCAAGGTTTCGCTGGCAGCATGGAGTCCCACAGGGCAAGGAAGGGCGTTCTGATTACGACGTCCACGTTCTCCCGAGATGCATACGATATTTTGAATCGTTTCGAGCGAAAGATTGTGTTAATCGACGGCAAACAATTGGCGCAATTGATGATCGATCACAACATTGGGGTATCGGAAGCACACACATATATGATAAAGCGAATTGATAGCGATTTTTTTACAGACGACGGAGAGTAGCTTTCGTTAATTGTGATCACTCGCGGACGCCGCACTATGAAATATTGGACACACTCATTCACACCGGACACAGCCGAAGCATTCACGCAATCGGATAGAAACGTCGCCGGATTTCGAGCAACGCAAAGACCGCTAGCCAAAACCGTGGCAAAGGGCGACAAGTTTGTCTGCTTTTTGGTTCCAATGTCGCGTTGGCTCGGCATCTTGGAAGTTTTAGACGATTGTTTCGTTGATGATACTCCGATGTTGTCGCCGGATAATGACCCGTTCGTCGTTCGATTTCCGGTGAATTGTTTGATCTGGCTGCCGCTGGAGAAATCAATTCCAGTTCAGGCGTCAAATCTCGATTCGCCTAGAGTTTTCTCAGATGACAGCAAATTGACCGTTCAAATTTCTACGTTGCATGGGGCTCTCGAAAAGCTGAGTTATGATGAGGGCAGTCGCCTCGAATCGCTCATCGTCTGGCAGAACGAGAGGGGTCGAGAATATGAATTCGACCGGGACGAATACAAGAAGCATCTGTCGCGGCGGTCGTGGGAATGATTTCGCTGGCGTTTCATTTTTCTCGTAAAGGTGTGACTCCGCCGAAAAAATAAAAATACACGCCCCGATAGTTCCGCCTTTCGATTTCTCTTTCCGCCCTACTCCCTGGGGTGCTGCGAAGCGGTCAATGCCTCAGAGACTGCCAGACTCGTCAGAGATGGCCAACCGTTTGACTTGGCAATCTCTGGGCAAGTCTGGACCGCCCCGGCGAAGCCGAAATCGTCGATCGAATCACTCCGGCGGAAGCCGAGAGGCGGCGAAAGGCTGTCATTCGCTGCGATAGCCGAGAAATTGAACTCTGAGGGAATTCCAACACGACAGGGGAAACCGTGGCGGGCAAGTGTGGTGCAGCAAATCTGTAAACGGTCGTAGCTCTTAATATGCATCAGCCGGGCATATGACAACTTTCATGCCTTCGTATTGCTCAAATAAAGGCCGTAAGACCTCATCATCTTTCTCGCATAATGCAATTGACCGGATCGATTTCGGCGAAAAACTTTTCATGAGGTGCGCTGAGAAAAATGCTTGCCCCAAGAGGTGCATCGACAAGCGAATCTTTTTCGTCTGTACTACAATGACATCCTTTCCTTCTACGGTCACATCTCTTTGTTTTGCGATTCGAAATTCGTCATTGGGTAAAATGATGGCATCAAGTCTGCGATACTCGCAATTCAGTCCATCCTGGCATTTTTTTACCGCATAAAATTCCTCAATCAGAGTTCCTCCCACTTGTTTCCAATACCAGCGGGTCATCGGTGTTTCATGCTTGCTCATCAGCCCCCTCGTCATTCGATCATTTCTTGGCATTCAAGATAATACCGGTTTGATAGCCCAATGGAGAAAACCAAAAATTTACTTGATTTCGGTTTCTCTCAGATACCGCTTTTCTGTAACGTCCGACGCGCTTGGTCAGCGGTTCCAGAGTGGGGGAATCGACGGACAATTTCTTTCAATAAGTCAATTGCATCACCTTTCCGACCAGATTTCGCCAGTTTCCGAGCATGTACATAAAGCTCTTTGGCGACAAGCTCAGAATCTTCCTCTTGCTCAATATCATCGACGGTATTAATCAATTCTTGATGATTCACATCATTGTATTCGTCCAACGTTTCAAAGCTGGATGAAGCTGTATCTGGTATTGCTGATGAAGCAAAAGGATTAGCATCAGGTAAGTCGCCATAAGATTCATCTGGAATGTTGACGACGTCTGTATGTTTTTCCCCTAGGATCATATCACGAATAGTATTTACGACGTCCAGCGCTCTCTTTTCGTCAATCGGGACACCTTCTATAACATTGGGTTTAAAAAGTAGAATAATTGGAGGACCACCAATCGCGTATACTTCAATGTAAAACTTTTTGGTTAAAAAATAGACGACGATCATGCCAATAGCGATGATCAACATAACGGCTAACGGAGTCATTGTTTCTTGCTGAACTGAGATAATGAGCCCAGAAATAATAAATAATGCTGCCCAGATGATTGCAGAAATCGGTTTTCGAATACCAGCTGCGAATGTCGCGATACACCGAAGGGGAATGTATTGGGAACTTTGACCGAAAACGCTCGTTGTTTCACACCGAAGTTCATCACCTGCGATGGTAAATCGAGTGATCGGGCTAAATCCCATTAATGTCAAGATAAACGCAATGATGCCTTGCATACGTCCAACGATTTCAACCGTCGGGCGAATGGCTTGACGAGGAATAGCATTCAGCGTGAATTTCTGAAGTACGAGGGTCGGTTTGCTGATTCGCAGCTGTAACAAACTGGCAATAATGACGACGACAATAATTTCTCCCCATCCCGACATAGAGTCATTCATGATTTTTGCCCTCGTTGATTGGTATTTGTGCAGATCCAGTAAATATGAACATATCTGCGTTTTCACTTCAACCGAGTGGCATGTTTTGTACACAAAATCAAGTTGAACTGAATATCCCCACAGTCAATTTCTTGATAAGAAAATGAGGAACTTTCGCAGAAACCAGTTACCACTGTTAATCTTCTAAGCATTTTGCATTCGACGTGTTGATTGCTCCCCCCTCCAGATTTTCGTATTCTAAATGCCCTCACATCAATACACCGTGACAGGCATTCTATGACCGAACCCGAAGCCCTTGCCAGAATCGAAATCGACCGGCTGCTCACGGCGAGCGGGTGGCAGGTTCAAGATTTCGACGCCATGAATATCCTCGCCAATCACGGGGTAGCCGTTCGCGAATTCCGTTTCACGAATGGCCGGGCTGATTACATGCTGTATGCGGACGGCAAAGCCATCGGAGTGGTCGAAGCCAAACCCGAAGGGCACACGCTGAGCGGCGTCGAAGGGCAGTCCGCCAAATACACATTAGGGATGCTCGCCCATCTGCCGATGCATTGCATTCCGCTCCCCTTCGGTTACGAATCGACCGGCACAGTCACCCAGTTCGGGAACTTTCTCGATCGTCACCCCCGAAGCCGAAAAGTCTTTTCGTTTCATCGTCCCGAAGAATTGATTCGTTTAAATATCTCAACCACCTCGCAGTTGCGGACGAATCTGCAACAGATGCCCGAACTCAATAACGAAAAACTCTGGCGAGTGCAGACTGAAGCGATTAAGAACCTCGAAAAATCACTTGCCGAGAATCGCCCACGTTCGCTCATCCAAATGGCAACGGGAAGCGGCAAAACATTTACCGCCGTCAATATCTGCTACCGTCTCATTCGGTTTGCCAAAGCGAAACGCATTCTGTTTTTGGTCGATCGCAACAATCTTGGCGAACAGACACTGACGGAATTTCAGCAGTTCATCAGCCCATACAACGGCTATAAGTTTCATGAAGAGTATCCCGTCCAACACATGAAGCGAAATACGATCGATCCGGCTGCGAAAGTCTGCATTACCACGATTCAACGGTTGTATTCGATGCTTCATGATGAGGAAGATTTCGACGAAGGGAACGAAGAACAATCTCTTTTCGAAACTGATGTCCCGGTGATTAAGCAAGCCTTGCCCGTCGTCTACAATCCCGCTATTCCCATCGAAACGTTTGATTTCATCGTCATTGACGAATGCCACCGCTCGATTTACAACCTCTGGCGACAGGTGCTCGAATACTTCGATGCGTTTCTCATCGGGTTGACGGCAACGCCCTCCGCTCAGACGATCGGCTTTTTCAATAACAATCTCGTGCAGGAATACACTCACGAAAAAGCCGTCGTCGACGGGGTCAACGTCGGTTACGACGTCTACCGGATCAAAACGGCAATTACAGCGGGCGGGGCAACGCTCATGAAAGAACCCGAAATTTTCGTCCCTCATCGTGACCGGCGAACGAAGGACACCAAGTTCAAGGAACTCGACGACGATCTGACCTACACCGCCAATCAACTCGACCGCGACGTTGTCGCCAAAGATCAGATCCGTCTCGTCATCCGCACATTTCGCGACAAACTCCCCGAAATCTTTCCCGGTCGAACCGAAGTTCCCAAAACGCTGGTGTTCGCCAAGACCGATCTGCACGCCGAAGACGTCGTGGAAATCATCCGCGAAGAATTCGGCAGGGGGAACGATTTCTGCCAGAAAATCACTTCGAAAAGTCACAAGCCGAAAGAACTGCTGCAACAGTTTCGCAACACGTACAATCCCCGTATCGCCGTCACGGTCGATATGATTGCCACCGGGACCGACGTTAAGCCGCTCGAATGTCTGCTCTTTCTGCGAAATATCCGTTCGCTTGCCTATTTCGAACAGATGAAAGGCCGGGGTTGTCGCATCATCGACGCCGATACGCTCATCAGCGTGACCCCCGATGCAAAGCAGAAAACGCATTTTGTGATCGTCGATGCCATCGGAGTCTGCGAAGAGGATAAAGCGATCACCAAACCGATCGACCGCAAGCCGAACGTTCCACTCGACAGGCTGTTGCATCTGGTCGGGGCCGGGGTAACCGACTCGGATCTTGTCAGTTCGTTAGCTGCCCGTCTCTCCCGGCTGCATCAACGGCTGGACCCAGAACAGCAAACCGAAATCGCCGAAGCAGCCGACGGCCAATCGTTGCCCGCTCTCAGTGGCGAACTCTTGAAAAGCATCGACCCCGATGAAGTTGCCCGGCAAGCGACGGAAACATTTTCGATTCCACCCGGTGAAGAACCGACCGAAACTCAACTTCAGTGGGGATTGTCCGATGATGCCGTCGTGCACGTGAACGATGCCGCAGAACTTCGTCAGCACCTTGCTCG
>JAQCEJ010000150.1 GCA_027618475.1 Planctomycetota bacterium
CGTAGCGAGTCAATCGAGCTCTAAGTTCCAGCTTTCAATTCCCGAGAATTTCACGATCAAAGCGCGATGCCTCCGAGCAAAGTGCCGACAAGATCAAACGGACCCCTTCGAGGCAACAATGATTGGTTGGTTTCGAAATGTATGGCAGGCCGTCTCGACCGTTGCTCACGGAATGTGGGTCACGATTCGGACGATGGCCAAGACGTACAAGCGACAGACTTTCACGGAAGTTTACGAGTACCCCGAAACTCCGGTGCCGGTGAAAGCTCGGTATCGAGGCTTCCATCGCTTCGACTTGACGACGTGCATCGGCTGCGAAAAGTGCGCGGTCGCCTGTCCGGTCGATTGCATTTATATCAGTAAAACGAAAAGCCCGGTGGGGAAGGGGTTTCGCGTTGATGGGTTCGCGATCGACTACACGAAATGCATGTTCTGTGCGCTCTGTGTTGAACCGTGTCCCGTCGATTGCATCTTCATGGGATCGAATTACGATCTGAGCTGCTACAGCCGCGATGGTTGCATCGTCGATTATGCGAAACTGCCGTTGGAAACGGGGTGGGGTCAGGCGACGCTGAACCCGACCGCCGTGGCCGAGTCGAAGGTGTTGTACGAACCGGTCTGGGTCAAAGGGGAGCCGAGCCCGTTCGAGATGTCGGAATCGTAACGGCCGGCCGGTTTTTACCCAACACCCGCATGAAAAAACGACGTACAAAAATCAAGGGACGAAAAGAGAGCCAGTCGGAGTTGATGTTATCGTCGAATGTGGTTTGAGAATGTTTGATTGTCACCGGGGCGGGCCCGTGAATTGGAAACTGCAGGGGTAAGACATGTCGGTACCTGCTGAGCGAAAATATTATACGGTCGAAACCGCCAATCGTGCGTTGCCGCTGGTGAAAGGGATCGTGGGGGACATTGTCGCCCTGTATCACGATATTCACGAGCGAAAAGAACGGCTGAACCGAATCCGCCAGCTTCCCGGTCAGCGGTCGCAGAATTCGGCTTACTCCGAAGAGCTTGAACAGATCGAAGAAGAACTTGAAAAAGATATCTCCCGGCTCGAAGACTTTGTCGGCGAACTGACGCAGATCGGCGTGGAACTGAAAGACCCGGTGAAAGGTCTGGTTGATTTTTACAGTAAAATGGATGGCCGCGACGTTTATTTGTGCTGGATGATGGGAGAGACCGAGGTGTCCCACTGGCACGAATTAGAGGCTGGTTTCAGCGGTCGCCAATCGTTACTCGAGGGGTCGTTCCCCAAATCGGACGACAAGACGTAAGTGGTATCGGTAAGTGATGAGGTGGGCCCAACAGACCCACAACTCAGAAGCGGGACGGATGTGTTGCTATGACGGACCTGGTCGGGCATTTTTTGCTGTTCACGTTGGTCGTAATCGGATTTCTGATTGTCCCCCTGCTGTTGGGGAAGCTGTTGCGTCCGAATCTGCCGACAGCGGAAAAAGAAGCGATTTACGAATGCGGCGAACCGACGATCGGTTCGAGCTACATTCAATACGATCTGCGATATTACGTCGTGGCGCTGCTCTTCATCATTTTCGACGTTGAAGTGGCGTTCTTCTTTCCGTGGGCGATGGTTTATGGCGGTGCGACGCAACTGGCCGACAGTCGCCTCGACAGCGCGGCTCGCACCGAAATCAGCGCACGTCTGCTGAACACCGACGCGGCAAACCTGACAAGCGAAAACATCATTGGCCCCGATGTCGCTTTGCAATTGGGCTGGCTCGGATTTGCCGACCTGCTGGTCTTTTTTGCCGTATTGCTGGTTGGATTCGCCTATGTCTGGAACCGGGGCGATCTCGATTGGGTGAAGGCGGTGGCCGACAAGGCCCGTCAGCAGGCCGCACAACGAGTTCTGGCCCGTCAGTCGGCGTTCGAAACGCCTTCCACGCAAAAAATGGGATCGACAGTGGCTTAGGTCTCGGCAGATGCGAGAATCGATCCGGGGAATGAGCGAAACCGGTCCCTCGGGAAACCAATCAAAAAGATGTCTGGGTTATCGTTGAAGGCGGAATGATGAACAGTTCTGAAATTCACAAAAGACTTGTCGACAAGTTCGGCACCGATGCCATTGTCGCCTTGAACACCGAGGGAATCGATCACTGGATCGAGGTCACGCCGCAGTCATTGCTGGAGGTCGCGGGATATCTGAAATCCGACGAACGTCTGAAGTTCGATGCGCTCAACAATTTGTGTGGAGTCGACTATCTCGAAACCGATCCCAAGGCGAAAAACGTTCCTTACGAACCGCATCTCGAGATGGTGTATCACCTTTATAGTTACACCCATAAACATTGGCTGACGCTGAAGGTCAAACTGCCGCGCTGGAAAAACGACGTCGCCGGAGAACTCCCCGAAATCGACAGCGTGGCGCGAGTCTGGGCCATCGCCGATTGGCACGAACGGGAAACATACGATCTCGTCGGCATCCGGTTTGTGGGCCATCCGAACCTGAAACGGATCCTGTGCCCCGAAGACTGGGAAGGGCACCCCTTGCGAAAAGATTACGACTTCCCGCTCGAATACCACGGTGTTCGCGGCATGTAGTGGAATGACGAATGTCTAAATCCTAATGTCTACAAGCAGTTTCATAACCCTCTGTAACGCTGGGTCTTTTAGGGCAATTAAGACGATCATTCCGTCGCCAACCGGGTTTTATCAAGGTTTCTAAATCACGAAATGGTGAATGGCTAACAGAGTCTCTTTTGCACATTGGGAATTTGGATTTGGGATTTCTTTAGACATTAGTCATTAGGATTTAGACATTCGTCAGCCCGCCACATTTTAAAACAGACGACGTAAAACAGACGACTTAAAACAGACGACGAAAGCACACACGAGGACATCATGAGCATGCAGGTCGAAGACCATCGCTTGGTCGAATTTGACGTGCGAACCGATGAAATGCTGGTCAACATGGGGCCGCAGCATCCCAGCACGCATGGCGTGTTGCGTTTGCTGCTTCGTACCGACGGCGAAATCGTGCACGAAGTGACCTGTCACATCGGTTATCTGCATCGCTGTGCCGAAAAGATCGGCGAAAATCTCTCGCCGATGCAGTGGATTCCCTACACCGACCGCATGGATTATCTCGCCGGGATGAACATGAATCTCGGTTGGGCGCTCGCCGTTGAAAAGCTGATTGGGATGGAGCTTCCGGAAAAGGCGCAGACGCTGCGAATCATCGTCGCCGAAATGGGACGGATCGCGAGCCATCTTGTCGGTATGGGAGCCTACGGTCTCGATCTGGGGACGTTCAGTCCGTTCTTGTATGCGTTCCGCGAACGGGAAATCATTCTCGATCTGTTCGAAGAAGTCTGCGGTGCCCGGCTGACATACAGTTACTTCACCATCGGAGGGGCGACGCACGACCTCCCCGAATCGATTCCCATTCCTCCCGGATTGGCAGCCCTCACCGGCCGCAGCGCCAGCACGCGGGTCAGTTGGATTGAAGCGTGCGGCATGTTTCTCGACTGGCTCGAACCGCGCATCCAGGAATATCACACGCTGCTGACGAGGAATCAAATCTTCATCAAGCGGACGGCGAATCTCGGGGTGCTCGACCGCGAAACGGCGATCGATTACGGTTGCACAGGTCCGGTCCTCCGCGGAAGCGGTGTCGATCACGATCTCCGTCGCGATGGCGATCCCCTTTATACGAATATGTACAAGGGGTACGATTTTTCGATTCCGGTCGCTCCTTTCAAGGATGCTCCTCCCGAGGTTGTTCTGGGAGACAACTGGTGCCGCTTTTACGTTCGCATGCTGGAAGTGGTGCAATCGATCAAGCTGGTGCGGCAGGCGATGGCAAAGTACCCGCAGGCCGAAGGCGCAATTCGGGTACCGTTCAAGATGAATCACAAACTCCCGCACGCCGAAGTGTACCTCGAGACGGAATGCCCGCGTGGGCAGATGGGTTTCTACGTGGTGGGGGACGGCAATGCCGAACCGCTACGAGCCCGTGCGAAGAGTTCGTGCTTCTGCAACCTCGCCGTCACCGAACCGCTCTGTCCCGGGATGTTTATCGCTGACATCCCGGCGATCGTCGGTTCGCTGGATGTGGTGATGGGCGAGATCGATCGCTGAGCAGAGATTGATTCTGTGCTCATTCCGGCGACGGTGAAGAGGTTGTTCGCTACCGCATGACGTCTTAACGTCTGTCTGCGCAAAGACCTTGTGCGCAGCTGCTGTATTGAGTGAGAAGATGCGTTTCTTCCGCTCGACTGCTTCGTTGTTCCCGAGGAAAATTTCGAGGTAGCCCCCGAAAAATTCACCGGATTTTCTATTGAACAAACGTTTTATCGACGGTAATTTATTTATCATGAACAAATCTGAGGTTAGTTCATTGATGCCGTTTGTTCATGTGCAATGTTAGATTTCCAGTCGTTCGATCAAGGCGCTTTTACTGGGCAAGGTGAGGGTGTTATGAACCGCATTGCTGTCGGCCTCGTCGTGTGTCTGATCTCTTTGTCGTCGACCATGGCGCAGGCGCGCACCTGGACCGACATTTTCGGCAATGAATTGAACGGGACATTCAAGAGCTTCAACAAAAACAACGGCATTGTCGTCATCACTCAGAACGGCCAGCGCATTTCAGCACCGTTTTCCGGTTTCTGCCGCGATGACCGCGATTTCATCATCAACGAATTGAAGAAATCCGGACGCCAAAACGAAGTCGCGAAGTACGATACTGAAATTCCCGATGTGCAGTCGTCGCGTGATCGCTTCAATCGTGGTCCCGGCGCGGGACAACCGCAAATCCCACAACACGATCTTGGTAATGGTGCTGCTCCGGCAGGAGGAGCGTCACCGGGAGTTCCCCCCGGTTTTGAAGCCAAGGGGGCCATGCCGAATTTTCCTGCGGGGGCTGGTGGAGCCTTTCCGGCTGCGGGGAATTTTCCTACTCCGCCAGGGATGCCGGGCCAGTTCCCCGGTCGACCGGGGATGCAGAATGTGCCCGGTATCGCTCATGCGCCCGCATTTGATCAGAATCAAATCGCAGGGAAAGGAGCAATGCCCCAACGTCCTGCCGACAGTTTTCCGCAAGCGGGTCCGCCTGCCGCTCATTCTTTCCAGGGAGGCGGTATTGCGGGTGTCGATCCCGCAATGAGTAGCACGTTCCCCCAGGGACCGATTGCCGGCGAACCGCCGGTTCACACGCCTCAATTTCCGAATCACCCGTTCAAACAACCGGCGATGCCCACGGTAGAAACTCCTTCGTTCCCCTCCATGCCGAGCTATACGCAGGTGTTGAAGTGCGACAAATGTGGATTTGTGGCTACTGAAAGATCGGGCTACAAATACGGCGATCGCTGTCCTCAATGTGCGAAGAACGGCGGTGGATTTTCAGCCCGCGGGGTGCGTGGCATCATCTGGATTGTTGTGCTCGTCGGAGGAGCAATCGGTGCAGCCATCAAGAAAATAGCGGAATAGAACGTCCACTATAACTTGAATTGACGAACGCCAGTCCGATTCACTTCGCCGTAAACGTCATATCATCGCCGACCGAACGACCGGTGTCGTTTTCGGCGACGAGACGGTAATGGTAGACCTTTCCGGGTGTTAATTCTTCGGCGTGACCGAACGCCAGTCGCGGAGTGATCATCTTTCCTCCATAGGTCAATTTCGTCTGGCTCCCGTAATTCGTATCGGGGCCATATTCAAAATAAAATTGTGTTTTGAGACCGAGCGGATTGAGCCGTCCTTCCAGTTTCGCCGATCCTTCGGCGATGCGGCTGGCCTCGCCGGTGATCACGTGCGGTTTCGTGTCGGTCGGCAGCGTCACCGTTTGATCTGCACCGACCGTTTTGCCGTCGGCGTTGAGGGCAACAACGCGGTAATGATATGTTTCGCCCGGCTGCAATTCGTTAATGTCGAGCGTGATGTTGTACCAGTCGTCGTCGGTCAGCATCGTCGCCCCCGAACCGAACAATTCGATCTCACCGAGGCCCCAGTGTTCGGGTTTGTATCCCGAAAGAATGCGGACTTTGGCCATTTTTGCGGCAGCATCGAGGGGTCGTTTGATTAAAAAGTTGTAGTTCAGCCCTTCGGCATGATTTTCTTCCATCGCCCCCTCGACGATTTTCGTCCACGATGTTCCATCGTTCGAGACGAGCACTTCGACGTCGCGGCTGGGCCATTCGGGGTGCTGATGAATCTGCACCGCTTCGATTGTCACCGGTTTTGCAAACGAGTAAACGAATTCCAGTGGTTCGCGCGGCTGCGATTTGCTCTTCCACATCTTCTTTGCACCGTGCCGCCAACCGTCGGTGAGAGTTTCGGGATCGTCGTCAGAGCCTTCCGGTGCCGACGTCAACGATCCGCCGTTGCTCGGGAAGAGCAACGAATAATTGCGATACGCGATTTCGAGTTCGTCGAAGTCGATGGAACCTGTGGGGCGGTTTTCGACATCGACAAAGCAAACCATGTGAAAGAAATCGATGTTGAGATGCCTCTGGATGTCGTTGATCGATGCGTAAGCGTCGTATCGCTGGGCGTCGTTGTTATTGCCAGCGTACGTCCAGTCGTTGGTGTTATTGTTGAGTCGGTACTCGGCGTGATTCCATTCGCCCGATCGCAGCAATTGCGTGAGATTAAATCCGGTGTAAGCCCAATTCGAATGACGATAATCGGGTGAGAGTCCCCCTCCTTCGGGGTTGAGTTCGGGATTCAATTGATTTTGCGACCACCACATCAGTTCGGTTCCGTTGGGTTGCCAATCATTGCCGCGCACGTCGATCGAGATCTTCGCGTCGCGAAAATCGGGATCGCCGGCGGCGAGAAAAGCCGACGGGATCGGCGTGAAACGTCCGGGGTACATGTACTTGGCGAGGTGCACCGTGCCGATGGCGTCGTCGTGGTTGTGGTCGTCCCGTTCGATCGCTCGATAGCGAATGAATCCTCCCGATGATCCCCCTTCAGTAAAATGAGGGTGGTCGAAATCCCAGCTCCGCCAGCCGTTCCAGCCTTCGTTCCACGTCTCGTGATAATAAGCCGCCAGCCGCGGCGGCAGCGGTTGCCGATCGGTCGAATTTCCATAGTCGGCGGTCGGACCATACTCGACGTAGTAATCGGTCGGCACACCGTGCGGATGTATGCGCCCGTTGACCGAAAACCCCGTTATGCCGAGATAACTCGAAGGCTCGCTGGCAACGGTCGGTGGTTCACCGGCATATAAAAACTGAGAAAACAAAACACAAGCCACGCCGGCCGTCATCTGCACCGATCGCTGGAATAATCGAGTCGCTATCATGGTGTTCCCTTTCTGAGTCGATCGACTTCGGAAGCTACGAAGAAGAATGGCCACAACAAACGCAAGAATCACACAAAAGAAAAAATGAAGATACGTCGAAGACTTCCTCAGCAAAAACTGGTCGTTCTTTTTTGCGTCTGTTTGTGTTTATTTGCGGCAAATATGTCTTTCTCTGTAGTCTTGCCATTCTGCTGAAGAATTCCTGTCTTTCAAATCTGAGTCTTGTGTTGCGGGTAATGCCCGCGCGGTGTTTTTGTGAAAATACGAATTTGCCTTTTCGTTTACGGATAATACCCGTGACAGGCTATTGAATTCCCGCACCGCCGTCTTGCTGACGCCGGTCGATTCCTCCCTCGATACGATCGTTTGCCGCGTCGAAGATAATAATTTCCGCGACTCCTTGTCGCCGGCTTTCCTTAAGTGAATGACCTTTCGCTTGGAGGAGATTGATCGTCTCGGGCGAGAGCGAAAATCGCTCGTAGACGATACGGTCGGGGAGCCATTGATGATGAAATCGGCCGGCGTCGACCGCTTCTTGCGCGTTCATGCCGAAGTCGATCGCGTTGATGATCGTCAGCAGCACCGTATTGATAATCGTCCGCCCGCCGGGACTCCCCGTCACCATAAACAATTTTCCGTCCTTCGCCACGATCGTGGGCGTCATGCTCGAAAGCATCCGCTTGCGCGGTTGTGCGAGATTGGGAGGAGTTCCGATCAATCCTTCGGCTGTCGTCAGGTCGGGAGCCGCGTTGAAGTCTCCCATTTCGTTGTTGAGCAAGAATCCCCCACCCGCGACGACAATCTTCGAGCCGTACGAATTTTCCAGCGTGTAAGTGAGCGAAACCGCGTTCCGTTCAGCATCGACGACCGAAAAATGCGTCGTTTCATCGCTTTCGTATCCCCAGTCGAATGACGTTGGAGTCGAGACGGAAGCGCGATCGTTATTGATCGTCCCGTGCAATATTTTTGCGTAATCTTTTGAGATCAATCGTGCGATCGGCATTTCGGGATTGAAATCGGGATCGCCCAGATACTGTGCGCGATCGGCGTAGGCCCGCCGCATCGCCTCGGCGATGTGATGTACTGTTGCAGCGGAACCGGATCCGCTTTCACGCAGATCATAACCTTCGAGAATGTTAAGCATCTCGATGAGTGCCGTCCCGCCCGAACTCGGCGGCGGCATCGAAATGATGTCGTACCCGCGATACGTCCCTCGCACCGGTTGGCGGCGTATTGCTGCATAATGCTTCAGATCGTCGCGTGTGATCATGCCGCCGTGCGCCTGCATCTCGGCTTCGATCAGCCTTGCGGTGATTCCATCATAAAAACCCGACGGGCCTTGTGACGCAATGCGTTCGAGAGTCTTCGCCAGATCGGGCTGTTTCAGAATCTCTCCGGCAGCATAGGGGCGTCCTTCGTTCGAAAATTGAGCCATCGACGCGGGATACGTTTTCATGCTCTCGAGCACGCCACTCAGCGATTCTGCGAGGCCCGGCGACACTTCAAATCCATCGCGGGCGAGTGCAATCGCCGGTTCGATGAGTCGTCGCCAGCGAAGACAACCGTGATCTTTCCACGCGAGATGAAGCCCATCGACGGTGCCGGGAACTCCGACCGAAAGATGACTATTGTGGTGTTTCCCATAATCGTATTTTCCCTCCGTTAAAAACATCGTCGGAGAAGCAGCAGCGGGGGCCATTTCGCGAAAATCGTAACAGACCACCTCGCCGTCGGCCGATCGAAACACGAGAAACCCCCCTCCGCCGATATTACCGGCTGCCGGATGTGTGACCGCCAGTGCGAACGCGGTGGCAACGGCGGCATCCACGGCGTTTCCGCCGTCGCGCAGCACTTCGGCTCCGACCTCCGATGCAATTTCGCTCGCCGAGACAACCATTCCCCGCTCGGCCCGTACGGGATCGGCGGCGAGGGTCACCGTATTCCACACGAACACAATCAGCAATACCGCAAACGTCGCACTGTATCGCAACCCAGCATCGAGAAGACGTATCATTTGATTGGAAGCGATACGGGGGGGCGTTGCCATGCTCATCGATGTACTCAGAAGGGGTAGAGGCCGGTCATGATAGATGAGTTCCACTGCTCTCGCTTATCATATACGCTATCCGACGGCTGAGAAAGTCGTGACGCGATCGAGAAGCAATTTCGATATGTCCATCGAAGCGAGTAACCATGAATCGGGGATAAATTCCATGTTGAAACATTGGCATAGTTGTATTGTCGGCCTCATCTTTTTTTGTGGTGGATATCTGCATTCACCTCTTCATGCCGACGATGAAAGGGGAGTGCGGATTGACGTCGGTTCGCAATTGCAGTTGATGTGGGATGATCTGCTTATCGATTCGATGCAGGGGCTCGAACTGCGATTACATTCGCCGCGCCCTGCCGAGATCGTCATCGAGAAGGACAAGCCGTGGGAAGATTCGACGATGTACGACCCGACCGTCATCAAAGATGGCGAGAAATATCGAATGTGGTACCGCACGAATTTCAACACCTCGCCGTTTTACACCGGCTACGCCGAGAGCGGCGACGGCATCACCTGGACGAAACCGAATCTCGGTCTGTTCGAATTCAAAGGTTCGAAAGAAAACAACATCGTCTGGAGCAGCGGGGAAGATCGCAAGTTGGGTTACGTGCTCTCGATCTTCAAGGATGAAAACCCCGATGCGAAGCCCGAAGAGCGTTACAAGGGGGCATCGACGATTGCGGGGGGGGAAGGAGCCGGCATGTATCCGCTCGTTTCGCCAGACGGCATTCATTGGACGAGAGTCAGCGACAAGCCAATGCTCACCGGCGGCCTGTTCGATGCGCATAATATTGTGTTGTGGGACGCTCCCCGCCAGCAATATCTGGCGTATCCCCGCGGCTTTTTCGGTCCGATTCGTCACATCCGCCGTGCTTCGTCGAAAGACTTCGTCCATTGGACGCCGCTCGAATTTATCGACCTTGGCGACGGGGAACTCGAACATCTCTACAAGAACGCGGCAATCCCGTATTATCGCCGGCCCGATATTCTACTGATGTTTCCCAAGCGATTTATGGAAAGCCGCAAGCCCGACCCCGACTGGGTGGTCACCGGTGTGTCGGATATTGTGTTCATGTTCAGCCGCGACACCGTGCATTGGGACCGGCGATTTCGTGAGGCGTTCATCAGGCCGGGTCTCGACCAACGGAACTGGCACGACCGCGCGATTGAAGCGGGACCGACGCTCGTTCCCACGGGACCGGGGGAAATGTCGCTCTATTACATGGAGCGTTACCGCACCGATGACGTGATGATCCGCCGGGGCGTGCTACGAGAAGACGGCATCGCCTCGATCCATGCGAAATTCGCCGGTGGCGAGTTCGTCACGAAACCGCTCGTTTTCGCGGGAAATCGCTTGTCGATCAATTATTCGACGTCCGCTGCCGGCAGCGTGCAGATCGAGTTGCAAGATGCGGAAGGAAACCGTCTCGCCGAGACCGATGAAATGTACGGCGACGAGATTGAGCACGTCGTAAAATGGAAGGCCAACGCCGATGTCGGTTCGCTCGCCGGAAAACCGGTTCGTATGAAAACCACGATGAAGGATGCGGATCTATTTAGTTTTCGGTTTCTCAAAAGTGATTCGCGCTGAACGACGCCCTGGGTTGGCAGATTCCCGAAATTTCAAAGTCCTGAAGGCGGCACATCGATCGCACAATCAAATTTGTTTCGCCCTTTCAGGGCTTTGCGATCGGGGTGCGATCGATACCTCGGGCTTCGCCCGAGGCTAGTCTGTGGTTGGCCTTTCAGGCCGTAAGAATCAAGAAAGAAAGAAAGGCGAAACGGACGAAAGTGGGTACAGCGCAACTTCATAATCGTCAGCGAGAGTCACTAGTTGGCTGATCCTCACTTGAACTTCAGGCTAGTCGCATGACAGTCTTCAGCCCACGCTGCCCTGGGTTGGACTTCCCCAACACCTAACCCCAGGGCCAGCGCTCACTAACTTCCTGAGCCGGTGAGGGTTTGGAGCAGAAAGTCGTTGTTCCATCCG
>JAQCEJ010000151.1 GCA_027618475.1 Planctomycetota bacterium
TTCCAGAACGGGGGCTTCCTGCGGTGCGCCCCCGCCACCCGACCCATGGTGTTAAACCCGATCCCCCTGCCGAAAAAGTCGGGCGTCGAACGACAGGCCATCGCCGATTCGAACATCGGGGAATGATCGAACAGCCACGACGCCGCGAGAGCCTGTCGTAGAACACGTCGCCGCAATCGCCATACAAAGGGACACAAACACGATTATGGTCGAACGTTATCGCCGGGGAAAAGGAAAGCAACAACTGCTCGGGAGCCATCAGAAATGCTGGATCTGGGGCCGGCATCTGGTGAGAGAAACCCTCTCTGCCGGATATTGGCCGATCCTCGAACTCCTGATTGCTGATGACCTGCCGGAACACGATCGCTCTGACGTTCACCACCTGTCGGAGGAACGGCAAATACCTCTTAAACAGATGCCCACCGACAGGCTGACACAACTCGGTCACACGTCCGAACATCAGGGGTATCTGGCGAAAATGCCCCCCTACCCTTACCGCGAGCCGATCGATCTACTCGCCGACGGCGTCGCTGCCGGAGCGTTTCTGCTGCTCGACCGTATTCAGGATCCGCACAACTTTGGGGCGATCATCCGCTCGGCTGAAGTGCTCGGCATGGACGGCATCTTTGTCGGTTCGCAAGAGCAGGTTCCCGTTACCAGCCTTGTCGCCCGGAGTTCGGCGGGCGCCGTCAATCATCTGCCGATGGCACAAACCGACAATCTTGTGAATTGGGCCGGACGACTCCAACGCGAGTTCGGATACGAATTGATCGGCGCGCATCAGGAGGCCACTACCGAAATTTGGAATGTCGATCTCGCAGGGCCCGTCGTTTTCATCATCGGTAACGAAGGGACGGGCATTCGTTCAGAACTGATGGAACTTTGCGACCGGCGCATCCGCATTCCCCAACAGGGAAGCGTGTCGTCTCTGAATGCGGCAGTCGCTGCGGGAATTCTCTGTTACGAAACCCGTCGGCAGCGAGATCGACAATAGATAGCCCTTCATAATCGATAACCATTGAAAGTGTGATGTGAATCTCGAATTGAAAAATCCGCACAGTGCGCTCGCCGTTCTCGAAACTCGTCCACTCGACGTTGTTGAAGTCCGCATTCAGACCGGTTCGCCGGAGAACGCCTGGCGTGACGTCTGTCGACTCGCCGAGCAGGTCGGCGTCGCGGTGCAGAGCGGCGCTGCCGACCAACGGAGCGGTCGAAGACAACGCCGTCACGGCCCCGCAACGACAGATGGCCGCGTCGGTTCGGCGCTGGCGGTTGTCCGTGCGCGCGGGGAAACGCCGCTCGAATCTCTGTTGCATCCCTCGAACGCAGAAGACGTCGCATCGCCGCCAAAACATGGACTCTGGCTCGCTCTCGATTGTCTTCAGGATCCACACAACGTGGGAGCCATCTTCAGAACGGCGGCCTTTTTCGGCGTCAAGGGAATCATCGTCACCCGCGACCGTTCGGCTCCGCTGAATGCCACCGTTTACGACGTAGCGTCGGGCGGAATGGAGTACGTCCCTTTCAGTCAGCCGGCGAATCTCAGCCGGACTCTGGAACTTGCCAAAGCGGCCGGCTTGTGGATTCTCGGCACGTCCGAACACGCCGAGAAAGACGTCTCTGCTGTCCCGCTCGATCGCAACTGGCTGCTGGTCGTCGGCAACGAAGAACAGGGATTGCGCCAACTGACGCAACAACAGTGCGATGAGTTATGCCGCTTGACGCCGACGGGAGAGATCAAGTCGCTGAACGCATCGGTCGCAGCGGCGTTGTTGATGTCGAGGTTGTGCCGGTAGATTATGTGTCGCGGTCTACTAATCTTGATCTCCCTCGATAGAATTGGTGTAATATCTTTCAGTGTTGCTAGCATTGAACTCGATCCCTGTCGGAGTTTTTGTACGTTGCAGACCACCGGCGATGAAGTCGCTCAAGCCGAGCGAATGCACGTTCAGGGATTATACGCCGCCGATTTGGCGTTGCGGATGCCGATCTTGCGTTTGATGATCGCGGGAATGGCGGCGTTAGGTGGTTGGTGTCTTTATGACGTCTCGGTTGCAGCTGATTTAACACTTCCCGAGCGAGTCTGGGCCTGCGTCATCCTGGGATCGCTGACGATATCTACGTGTTCGACCGCGATTCGTGGAAGCTCACCTTTTTTACGAGAAGTGCTTGCCGGCCCGCGTGCCGTGGATATTGATGTCTACCAACAGCCGGTAGTTACCGAAAAGGTACCTTTCTGGAAGATTCGCTCGACTGCTCGATTGATCGACTACAGCTTATTCTTGTGTTTCCTTTCGTTCGTGGTGAAGCGATTTCCCGAGTGGCAGTTCGATGTGCCCAACCAACGTATTTATTGGTCGATGTTGAGCTTTGTACTTTACATTCCTGTCGATTCAATTTGTGTCTGGCTGTTTCGTGCCACGCCCGGCAAATGGTTGATGGGAATAACGATCAACCGATCGGACGGTCGTCGGTTATCTTTTAGAGAATCGGTTCGGCGTGCCGTTGACGTCTGGGCAAAAACGCTCGGGTTTGGCTTTATGATTCTGACCATGTTCACCGTTTACCTTCAGGTATCGACGTTACGTCGGTTTGGAGCAACGTCGTACGACTTGAGCCACGGCTGGAGGGTCGAATTGAAGTCCATGAATCATCTGCGCCGCATCGGCTATTTTGTTTTTCTGATCTGTATGTTTGGCGGCATATTTTTGGCACCGGGACGTGCCTATTCATTTTCCATGTTTGACATGCTGTATTGTTTCTCATTTACGATGACTCGACTCGTTGAATTGTTTCAAGGATGAGCATTATGCTCGTACTCGATGAAATCGCCGAAGTTTTGTGGATGCTACACGGCCGGCATCAGCCACAACCCATCAATTCCTCAGTGGCGTTCGAAGATCAATTTCCCATGGGGCTTGATATTGACATGTGGCGTTGCCTTGAACGCCATTTAGAGGTCATTCTACCGCCGCTGGAGCTCGACGAGGTCGGCCATTGTTATCTTCCCGAGGGGCTGGTAACGATCTGGGATTTCGCCAATTACGTCGCCTGGTATCGCCCCGATTGGGATCCGCCGTGCCAATTCACGTTCGTCGCGTGGCGAGAGGCACAAATCTTCGCGGGGGTGCGGCATATGCTGTGCGATGCGCTAAGCGTCGAGGCAGACGAAGTTGTGCGTTCGGCGCGACTGATGGGAGATTTGGGCGCCGAGTAATGATGGTTAACCGAAAATCACCCCAGCTCGCGAATCGGCTTTCCGGTATCGACGATGCTGATCGGTCGGCCAGAGGCGTCTTCGAAATGCGTCTCTAACGATATTCCCATCGCGTCGTAGATCGTCGCGTGGACATCGTGAGGTGTTGTCGGTCGGTCGAGCACTCCGCCGCCGCGCGATTCGCTGGCACCGATGACCGTCCCTCCTTTGAGTCCGCCGCCGCCGAGCAGAACCGAAAAACATTTTGACCAGTGATCGCGGCCGGCGTGGCCGTTGATGAGCGGCGTGCGGCCGAATTCTCCTGCGCACAAGATCAACACGTCGTCCAGCATGCCCCGATCGGTCAGATCTTCGACCAGCGTCGCGATCGCCGCATCGAGCGGCGCGAGATGGCCTTCGAGTTGATTGAAAATATCGTCGTGATGGTCCCAGTAACCGGTGTTGACGGTGACACAAACGCTCCCCGCTTCAACCAGCCGTCGGGCCAGTAATGCCGATTGTCCATACTGATGCCGGCCGTAACGATCGCGGAGCGCAGGGTCTTCCTGCGAGATATCGAACGCCTCGCGGACCTGTTCGCCGGTGATCATATCGATCGCTTTGGCTTTGAACGTTTCGAGACCGTCCATCACTTTTCGCGAATCGATATCTTTGCGCAACGTATCGAACGTTTTGAGCAATTTCGCCCGATTCTGCGCGACCCCAAGCGTGACGTTTTGCGGCAGCGACAGATTCGGCACGCTGAAACCGTCAGCATTGGGATCGGCACCGACTTCAAACGGATTATAGGCGGCACCGAGGTAAACCGCTCCCTGGTAGCCGAACGCCTCGGCCTTCGGAACAGCCACATACGGCGGCATTTGCGAACCAGGCGTACCGCAACTGCGGGCGATGATCGAACCAAGTGACGGTTTTTGCGGGGCGTTGCGAGCGAGCGTTGGTCCGAAATATCCGGTCTGCATCCAATGGGCCGACGGGGCGTGAATGGCATTTCCATGATGCACAGAACGGACGATCGACAACCGGTCCATCACTTGTGCCTGCCTCGGAAATTTTTCGGTAATGCTCAGGCCCGGCACATTGGTAGCGATCGGCGAATATTTGCCGCGGTACTCGGGCGCCGAATGTGGTTTCATATCGTACGTGTCTTGCTGGGTCATTCCGCCGTGCGTCCAGAAGACGATCAGCGACCGTTGCTTCTTTTTCGGTTGTCCCGTTTCTTCAGCCGCCGCCCGGTTGCGCAGTAAATCGGCCAGTCCCAGCCCCAGCAGAGGGGCACCGACCGAGAGAGCCGCGCGACGCGAAATGCGGAGCGTATCGTTCGTCAAAGAGAATGGCGTATTCAGCATGAGATTCTCAATTTAGTCGGACACCGGCCCTGCATCATTGAAGCAGGCAACAAAGTGAGTTTAATGATTGAACATGAATTCGTTGGTTGCAATCAGCGACCATAACAGCGAACGGTAGGCTTCCGCCCGATCGGCCTCTTCTGAGAAAAACTGACTGACGGCGGCGGCTTCGTCGTCTCGAGGAACTCGGGCAAATACGCGCAAGAATATCTCTTGCGTTATCGCCGTTTGCGATCGTTCATCGTTGGTCAGGCGGGCGGCGTAGCCGGTTTCAGCGATCAGCTTCTTCTGAATCTCCGTCGAGCCGACCAGTTCGAGCGCCTGCCCCAACGAGGGATCGTCGACTCGCTCGCATTCGCATGCCGAGCTACGATCAGGACGACCGAAGACATCGAGGAAATGGCTGGGGACCGCTTCGTCGGGGAGATCGATCGCCCGCGTTCCAGCAGGAAACGCCCCCGGACCACCCGGAAAATTCGTCGGCACGTCGAGCACCTGACTGATGGCGTCGATCAACACTTCAGCCTTCAATCGGCGCGGATAATAACGGGCGAAACTTTGCAAATCGTTTTCGTTCGAGGCATTCGGAGTGGAACTTAAACGATACGCTTTGGCGTTGGCGATCTGGCGAATCAGATGTTTGACGTCGAATTTGTGGGCGACGAAATCTCGTGTAAGGGCCGCAAGAAGTTCGGGATTTGTCGGGGGATTCGTACTGCGGGCGTCGTCGATCGGGTGAATGATGCCGCGACCGAGGAAATGTCCCCACATTCGGTTAACCATCGTCTGAGCAAAGAATGGATTCTCAGGAGCGGTCATCCAGTCGGCAAGTTGCAGACGCGGATCGACATAAGGATTGGCGTCGACGTCCGGTCCGCCGAGCGGTCGGGGGGGAATGATCTTGCCCGTTCGCGGATGACGGACGTCTCCTTCCTTTGCCAAAAATATGACTTCATTCGTCGGCACCTCGGCGTCGGCGAAACCACCTTTGCGTCCCACGCGGGCGAAATGGGCGGCGAGTCCGAAGTAGTCTTCCTGACTCCAATGTTCGCTGGGATGATGATGACATTGAGCACATTGAATCCGTACGCCGAGAAACGCCTGCGATACCGATTCGACATAATCGGAGGTCGTCCGCACGGTGCGATACCAGACCGTGGGGGGATTCGTCTCCTGATTTCCCGACGCGGTAAGAATCTCGCGTACAAATTGATCATAGGGCATATTCTGCGAAATCGAGTCGCGTATCCAGCCGGAAAACAAAGCCGTCCCAGGTCTCTGCCGGCTGGTGGAATAACCCCGTCCGCGATTCTGTAACACATCGGCCCATAACAGACCAAAGTACCTTGCATATTCGGGACGTTCGAGCAAACGATCGATTAACCGGGCATCCTTATCCGGCGAGGCGTCTTCCATAAACGAGGCGATCTCTGCAGGAGTCGGCAGCGTGCCGCAAATGTCGAGCGTGACGCGGCGGATGAATTCGCCATCGCTCGTCATAACGGAGGGTTCGAGTCCCAGTCGTTTCCACTGCGCGCCGAGATAGGGATCGATCAGCGAGATTCCACTTTCGGGTGGCGATGACGCAACGCTTGCATCGCCGCTCGTATGAAAGGGAACCGTTCCTTGAAAAACCGTCATGTGTTCGCCAAAACGGACCATGACGGCGAATAAACCCGATTGGTCTTTGACCTGCACCAATCCGTCGCGGGTCACATCGGCGATGTCGGGCTCGTTCGACTGATAGACGGCGAGCCGGGTGACATCGCGACTTGTGCCATCAGAGAGATACGCCGTCACGGTGAGCGACTGCTCGCCCTGTTGCGGTTGAAAAACAGCCTCGCGCGGCGATAACTCGATTCGTTCAACAACGGGATCGCTCTCGCCGGCAGAATAGGCCCCCCGTGCGATCCACGTGGCGAGCGTCCGGAATTCTACAGAGTCTTTTTTCAATCGCACGCCGCCTCCATGTGGAACGGCATTGGTTCCTTTCAGCAGCAACAAACTCCGTTCGGGGACTGCGAAATTGATCCGTCTTCCGCGAGCTTCTTGCACGATGGCTTCGTGGTCTTCGGCAGGGACGTACCCGAACAGCGAAAGCTTGAATCCATTCTGACCGATCGCCTTGCCGTGGCATCCGCCGCTGTTGCAGTCGAGTTTTGTCAGCGTCGGTACGATGTCGATCTCGAAGTACGGACGAGGCAATTCATCATCGGCACGAAGAGACGCTGTCGGCGTACAAGCCGCGATTGCCAATATCATCATCGAAAACGGCCAACGACGCGGGCTCATTCGGTGATCTCCAATTCCAGAAAATGTCCGCCTCGATAAACGGGCCGGTCTTCGACGGTACCGACGGCATCGAGTCGCAAGAACGGCTGTTTTCCAAGCGGCGCATTTTCGGTGGCGATTATTTGTATCGTTCCTGTTTCGGTTCCACTGGTGAACGTGACACCGCGACCACGAACGCCGATCACGCCACCCGGCGCGACGAGTTCGGTGTGAATTTTCCCCTGAAATCCATGCCGGCACTTTGCGGAGTAATGGAGTTGAATGATCTCACCGCGTGCAATTTTTTGGGGTGCAAAGCGATCGATGTCGACTTCGATTTTCGACTCCTCGACAACAAATGAAATCGGGTTCGTGAAGCACGTCACCGACGTTTTCCCCTCTTTACCGGGGGTAATCGCGCCGTTTGGTATTTCTGTCGTCCCTTGAATGGCGATCGTATACGGGCCGGTGGGGAGGTTCAGCGGCAACTGAAAACTTAACCATCCCTGACGTTTCTCGGCGGCGATGACGGCATATTGATTCTCGACAGTGTCGGGCAGGCCGACCGCCGATAATGAAATTGGTGCCGGATCGACCAGCCGTCGTTCGGCTGTGATCAACAGATCGATAACCGCCCCTTGATAAACGATCGGATCGCCATTGCGATATTCGATCTCACCGATGAATCCGACCGGTTCCATCGTCGCGGTCAGTGCAATGGGAAAATCGGCGGCGGTCGTTGCCAGCGCGATCTCGTCGGTGACCCGCCGCTCGGGAATTCTCATGCCGGGCCGGACGAGCATAATGCCGCGAACATCGCGACTTGTGCCGTTTGCGTTCTCGGCGAAAAGTTGCAATTCACCCGAATAGGGAGGTGTCTCGCGCGTGCAGGTGACGATCAGAGGTGCCCGTTCCGATCCAGGGCCGATCCAGATGGGGGGACATTCGACACCGGTCGGTAAATTCTCAACAGCAATTCGGATCGCTCCCGTTTCACCCCGACGTCGTTCGATCAGGATGTCGAGCATATCGCGTTCGCCGCGCTGCAACGTGAAGCCGGACATCTGCTCGGGAAGACGTCCCTGCGCGACCGCTTGAAACGCCGGTTCTTCGCGGCGAAGGCTCAATCGATAAATGCGACGTGCATCGTCTCGCGAGTCGCCGATGAGATTACGGACGATAATCAGATATCGTCCCGTGTCGGGAGCAACCCATCGACCGGCGGGATCGAGATGATTGGCAGGAAACCCCGGTTTACCCTGATGATCGGTTTCGTCACCAAGATGCAATATCTCCTTTGTCCCACTCGCATCGAGCAAGACAACATCGAGATCGACCGGAGAACCGATTCGCTCGCCGAGGGCTTCGATCCAGAGGACTTCGCCTCGTTCCATGTCGATTCCGTACCAATCCTGTTCGCTTCCCTGTGTTAAACGACCGGCGATTTCACAGGGAAAGCTCACAACCTGGGCAAGAGCGGGCGAATGATTCTCCGTCGTCTCGACGACAACCGGGATATCCGTCAGCCCGACGGCGATTGGCTCTTGTGCGCCGGGGTAATGATAAGCCAATACCTCACCGGCGAGTTGCGCGGGTGACTGCCTTATGGTGTCGAATCGTCTCGACTCCAGCGTTTCTATTTCGACCGTGACCTGATCAAAATCAATCTGATGCTTTTCCGAGGAACTCGACGACGCGACCGGTGTGGCTACGGTTCCATTTTCCAATGCGACGACATCGTCGTTGGTGGCGACTGTTGTTGGGTCGGCCATGTTTAGATTTCGGCCAAACAATGTCACTTGCGCCGATTCCCCTCGCTGGACGACCGGAGGAAACGCAAATGCGACGCGGGGTTTCGTATCGATATCGAGTCGGTAAAACCGATCTTCTCCGCCGGTATAGGTCAGATCGAACAGTTGAATCGTGTAGACCCCGTCATCAGGAACAATAACGTCGAGCAACGGATCGACGCCGGAGTAACCGCGATTCGACGCGAGTTTCTTTCCCGATGCGTCGTAGAGTTCAAGCACGCCGTGCAATGGCGAATCGATGCGTTCGGCGAAACATTCGATAACGACGCGCTGTCCCGCCTGGGCTTCGAACGTAAAAACGTCGACGTCGCCATGGGGGTTTATTTTACCATTGACGACCGAATCGAGTGAGACGTTCATCGAAGTTGTTGGTTCATTATTCGGTTCGGATTCGATGGTCTCTTGAAGGCGGCTGACAACAAACGGGCGCGAAGCACTCACGCCGTGTGTACACACAACGCGGAGATCGTACGAACCGGGTGAGGTGTCGGCCGGTATCGTCACTTCAAATTGATTGTCGCCGGTTTTCGCGGCAGAAATTCCGGAGGAGGTGGTAAACCGCAACGCAGAGAGCCCCTCGAGTGTGGTTCCTTGAACCACGACCGAAACGGTCGTCCCACGGCTTCCACCGGGTGGGAAAACGGAGTTCAACACCGGAGCCGGCCATTCGGCGCGAACCACGAACGGGGTGAGAAATACCCAAACGACAACGGTCATCAACATTCGAGCCCGCAGCGCAGCGGTAGCGTCATTCGGAATATGATACGGACGACGCTGCACACGATCCTCCCGACGTTTTACGAAGCATGAGATGACGATCATTCGACTCTCAGCGTCGATTCCCAGCCTACCTTTCAATTATATGCGTATTTTTTGATGGGTGCAAGAAGTGATTCGCGAAATGATAATTTCCACTTTGAAGTCGCGAGTCTGCAAACAAAGACTCAGCGGGCCATAAGGGCATGAATGGACGGAATCTGCTTCGACCCGGAATCACTGTTTTGCTCAACAACACCAGTGCCGCATCAGCTTGGCGTACACGTCGGTCCCCTTTTCGAGTTGATCGAGCGCGATGAACTCGTCATGGGTGTGCGCCTGACGAATGCTCCCCGGACCGAGAACCAGCATCTGCTTCAGGTCGGTTAACATTGCCCCGTCAGTGCCGTAGGCGACGGTACGAGCGGCCTCTTTGCCGCTGACGTTAAGCACCTCTTGCACGAAGGGTGACTTGGGGTCCACATACAAAGGCTTGCCGCGCGACCGGGTCTTGAATTCCACGCCGCAACGCTTCGCGGCCTCTTCGGCGCGAGCCAGCAGTTTGTCGGGCTCCTGTCCCGGCATCGGCCTGAAGTAAACCGTGCAGATGCTTTGGGGAGGCGTGATATTCACTGCGTACGTATAATCGTTGATGCCGATGTTCCAACTGATCCACGGCGGATCGAACTCATCATTCAACCATTCCGGATCGTTCATCGTCTCGTCGTGCAGTTTTTTCATCTCGACGAGAAAGGGAATCATCGCGAGATTCGCGTTTAGCCCTTCCTTCGTACTCGAGTGCGCCGCCTTCCCTTTCGAGGTCGCTACGATGCCATAGGTTCCTTTGTGGGCATAGACGACTTCGAGTTCGGTCGGTTCTCCGATGATGCCGTTGGCGTTCCCCTGCACCATTTCCTTGAATAACTCCGAGCGATCGGCCACGGCTTTGGCACCGTGATAACCAACTTCTTCATCGGCAGTCAGCGTGATATAAATCGGCTTTTTGAGGTCGTCTTTCGAGACGCGATCGGCAGCGGCAATCGCACACGCCACCGAGCCCTTCATATCACAACTTCCTCGACCGATAAGTTTTCCCTCTTTAACCGTCGGTTGAAACGGTCCGTGATCATCGTAAAACCAGGGGTCAGCCGGAACGACGTCGGTGTGCCCGAAATACGCCATACCGCCGGTACCGCTTCCCTTTTTGCAAACGATATTGGACTTACGGATCCCCTTCTCGTCGTTGTAATCGAGCCGTTCGATCTCGAATCCCCGGCGTTTGAGCAACGCTTCGCAGAAATCGATAATCGGCACGTTCGTCAGCGAACTGGTCGATTCGAAACGAACAAGATCAGCGGTCAATGTTTGAGCATCCATAAATGCGATTCCAGCGATGAGAGTACAAGACACAAGACAGATGATGGTGGACGAAGCTCAATCGTTTCGCCTCTCACCGCAGTTTAACCAAAATGGACCACGATCGAAAAGGTACAGCCCCCACTTCCCCAGGGCGATCGGGTTTAACACAATGGGTC
>JAQCEJ010000152.1 GCA_027618475.1 Planctomycetota bacterium
GCCGAACAATACTGGGTGCGCCCCCGCCACCCTGAGTGGATGGGATATTGTGAAAAAGGCGATCGCCCTGGGTGAGGGAACGTTGATCTTTCGAACGGGCTCCTGAATTTGCTATAGTGAAACGTATGTGAAAAAGTTGATTGATCTGAACAGGGAATCTGTTGATACCATGACGTCTGTTCCTCAGCATCTGGCGAATGACGAACCTGCACCGGGAAACGGAGCGGGGGGTGTCTCGCGTCGTCACGTCGTGACGGCGGGGGCAGGAATAGGGGGATTGGGAGCCGTTTTTTCCGGTCCCTCCGCGCTCGAGGCATTCGAAGACATCCCCACGCCGGCGATGGCAACGGCCAAACGATGTATCGTGCTGTTTCTGCTCGGCGGTCCACCGCAGCACGAGACGTGGGATCCGAAGCCAGACGCGGCGGCGGAAGTTCGTGGGCCGTATCAGCCGATCGCGACGGCGGCTCCAGGGTTGATGGTCAACGAACTCATGCCGCGCACGGCCATGTTAACCGACCAGATCGCCGTGCTGCGAGCCATGTCGACGAACGACAACGCACATTCATCCAGTGGATATTGGATGCTGACGGGACGGCCGCATGCCCCGACGAACACCGAGAATGCAACTCCCGGCCCGCCGAACGACAGTCCCTGTCTCGCGGCGCTGGTGAAACGCTTGTCGTCGAACGATCGGCCGATTCCTGCGGCAATCCGTCTGCCCGAAGAGATCTGGAATACAGGACGCATCGTCTGGCCCGGACAGGATGGGGGCTGGCTCGGCCGTAACGCCGACCCCTGGTTGCTGACATGCAATCCCAACGACCCCGAGTTTATCGTCCCCGATATCGGACTGCCGTCCGAAGTGAGCACGATGCGGTTCGATCGCAGGCGTTCGTTGTTACAACTGGCCAACCGGGGCTGGGATCAATCGGTTCCCGCTTCTCCTGTTCAGAATTGGGATCTGGTCAGCCAGCAGGCACTCGGCTTGTTGCAATCGTCGCAGACACGCAAGGTCTTCGATCTGGATGAAGAGTCTCCGCAGATGCGCGACCAGTACGGCCGCAATCGATTCGGGCAGAGTGTGCTGCTGGCACGACGGTTGATGGAAGCGGGGGTTCGCTTCGTACAAGTCAACTGGACGCGCTGGGACTACGACACTTCGGCTAACCCCGCGTGGGATACGCATGCAAAAAACGCAGATCGATTGAAGAACGACCTGATGCCGCCGATGGATCTCGCTTATTCCGCATTGCTGCAAGACCTGCAAGACAGCGGGATGCTGGACGATACACTCGTGGTCTGGATGGGAGAGTTCGGACGCACCCCTCGGATCAATGGGCGCGGCGGCCGCGATCACTGGGGACACGTCTACTCGGCAGCGCTGGCGGGGGGAGGCATTCGCGGCGGTGTGGTGCATGGAGCATCCGACCCGGTGGGAGCATATCCCAAAGACGGCCGAACCGAACCGCAGGATCTCGCCGCGACGATTTTTCATTGTCTCGGTTATTCGCCCGATCTCATGGTCCACGACACATTAGGCCGACCGATGCCGATCAGTACGGGGCACCCGATCCGAGCGATTCTGTGAACGTCCCGGGTCGTCGGGAACGATGCGATACTTTTACGATGACGAAACGAAAACAACCCGTTCTGCGCGGTTTGATGGCGAAGAACGGGTTGAAAAGTTTCTTAAGCGTGAAGGCGACTATAACGTCGCATCATCCTTTTCGCGACGAATTTTCCGACTTCTCCGAGACGCGGGTGCGTCCGGGCGTTCGTTTCGGTGCACTGGCATCGACGGTTTCGGCAGCCGGTTTGGTTTCGGGCTGCGCGGCGGGCTGAGCGGCCGGGGTTGCCAGAGCCGGATTGGCCTGCATCTTGGCGATGACCTGTTCGGTGATGTCGACGGACGGATCGGTCGCCAGCAACGAGTTCGTGTCTTTAGGAATCACAATCGCGAAACCGTTCTCGGCTGCGACGTCTTTGGCCACCGGTTTGACTTCATCGCGAAACCGCACGACGAGTTCGCGCTGGCTCTGCAGATACAAATTCTGCGCCGTACGCTTGCGCTGGGCCAGCAGATTGGTCATGTCGTTGTTCAATTTTCTGAGTTGAGCCTGCTGTTCGGGCGTCGGATCGTCACCGAATTCTGCCGATTGCTGTTTGTACTTTTCCTGCAGGTTGACCAGAAGCTGGTTCAACTGTTGATTCAATCCGTTTTGCGTCGCTTTGACCGTCTTACTGATCGATAAATCGCGACCCAATCGTTTGGCCACTTCATCGAGATCAACCACGGCGACACCGGAGGGTGCTTTGCCACAACCGGCACACATCAACACCAACAGCGCGAGTCCAATAATGGGACGTATCACAGGCACGATAGGCTCCTTCCTGACGGCAAGTGTATTTGAGAGGATATACGGGATTGGGGCGCGGAATGTATATCATTGCCTCAAACGTGGAAAGAGCAGTTCTTGACCGTCGGCAACAGCCAGAGAACGAGCTGGGGAAACAGCGATGCGGGCAGGGGGACAGAATGCCGATCGCATGCGATTGTCCCTAATGCGTGTCTGACAGAGAGGTTGCAGCCCAAGCCTAACAGCGCGAATGTTTCTCATCACCGGTTCGGTCACCAAGAACTCGCTCGAGCTGTCGGCGACCGGTTCAACTTTTTTTCGGCCGGAACACAACCATTTTCGATTCGTCGGTGGTCAGAAACGGCCCGTCGAGCAGGTCGATGCAGTACGGAATCGCCGGAAACACGGCCGAAAGGCATTCGCGAATCGCCTTCGGCTGTCCGGGGAGATTGACGATCAACGAGCCGCCGCGAATTCCGGCGGTCTGTCGTGAGAGAATCGCTGTGGGGACTTTTTCGAGCGAGACTTTTCGCATCAGTTCGCCGAAGCCGGGCATCAGTTTCTGAGAGACGGCTTCGGTTGCTTCAGGGGTGACGTCACGCGCTGCGGGGCCAGTGCCGCCGGTGGTGACTATCAGCGAGCACTTTTCGACGTCGGATAACTCGATAAGCGTTTGTTCGATGCCGGCTTGATCGTCGGGAATGATGCGCGTGACGGGTTCCCACGACGAAGTCAAAATCTCAGCAAGATAGTCCCGAATCGCCGGCCCCCCCCGGTCTTCATACAACCCCTGGCTGGCGCGGTCGGAGACGGTGACGATGCCGATGCGTGTGGTGGAATCTACGGACATAGATCGATTAAGCCCAAATCATCGCCAATAAAAGCGTTACTGCCAGAAATATGAACGGAAGAACGTTGAGAATCAATCCGACATTAGAAAAAGGATTATCCTTTGTATTATGCTTGCCGACCAAGGCAAATAGTGATCCAACAAAGAAAAGCAAATACGAAAACGGTCCCAGGACAATTATTTCCAAGCCCGCCAACTTATATTCCGCCAACCGACTCATCACGAGGACGATTGCGATGATTGAGAATCCGATCAAAAATAGCGTACAAGAACCAATGCCCCAAAATGAGAGCTTAATCGGTTTTGAAGAGGTTGAATTCACAGACATCAGTTCGCGCCTCAACGACAACGATGATCAACCATAAAAACCTTCAGGTTAGCCTTCCGCCTCTTTCTCGTAGTCGGTGATCTTATCGACCCGGCGGGCGTGGCGGCCTCCTTCGAATTCGGTTCGCATCCAGATTTCGACCATGCGGCTGATAAGCTGATCGCCTAACAGGTCGGCCGACAGGCAGAGCACGTTGGCATTGTTGTGCAGCCGGCTCATTTCGGCCGTCAGGTCGTCGTGGCACGACGCTGCGCGAACCCCCGAAAATTTGTTCGCCGTCATGCACATGCCGATGCCGGTACCGCAGATCAAAATGCCGCGATCGATCTCGTTCATCGAGACGGCTTTTGCCACTTTTGCGGCATAGTCGGGGTAATCGACGGTTTCGGCGTTCTCGGGACCGTAGTCGAAGGCTTCGTGTCCCAATTCCTGCAGAAGTGTCAGGATTTTTCCCTTGATATGAAAACCACGGTGGTCGCTGGCTACGGCTATTTTCATGATCCGCTTCGATTTTCCTGTACGGGTGAAAGAGATAATTCTGAGACGATCTGAACGAGTTCCCGTTCGATGGCTTCGGCACATCGCTGATAGTCATCCATCGAACCACCGATCGGGTCGGCAATATCTTGCGATGAACGCGACAAGAGTTCCAGCCGATCGGCAAATTCGGGGCGTTCGGTTAGTATCGCCTGAGCGTGAGAACGGGTCAAAACAAAAATGCGATCTGCCTGTTCCAGCAGACGCAGCGAAAGGGGCTGGCTTTCGTGACTTCGAAGATCGATCGCTTTTTCGGCCAATGTCTGAATGGCATACGGATTGGCGGGACTTCCCAGGCCCGCCGAGATGCCGGCTGAACTAACGACGTAACCGCGATCGACAAGCTCGTCTTCGGAACACCCGAGCCTGCCCGAAAGGAGTTTTCGGAACAGCCCCTCGGCCATCGGACTGCGGCAGGTGTTCCCTGTGCAGACGAACAAAAACATTTCGCTGGCCAACCGGCGAATCGTCGTCTCGGAAACAACTCCCGGTTCGATGGTCTGACAATCGTCGTCGATGCGAACGATCGTCGCCGGTTCGCTGTAACGGCACCGTCCGTCATCGAGCACGACGTCGATCTTCTCGCCGTATTTGTCGGCGACTTCGGTCGCCGTTGCACAACCCGTCTCGCGATCGGGAATCAGAATAAGCGGTGCCGGCAGATAGTTTAAAATTTCCTGAACGACCGGATGTGCCGGAACGCGCAGCGTCAGCGACTGGTTTGGGATCAGCACTTTCCGCGTCGCCGGAGGCAGGGCACGAACTAATCCATCGTCGGAGTTCATTGGAAACTCGAGCGTGATCGGGCCCGGCCAGCAGCGCCGAATCATTTTACGTCCCAGCATCGCCATCTGGGGAACGTAATCGAGAGATTCCTGTGCTCCTTTTACCGCCAGAATGAAGGGGGAAGTCGACGTTTCATCCACCAGTTGACGAAGACGCTGTACCGCATTCTCGTTCAACGAATGGGCCGCGACGACATACATCGTCTCGGTAGGAAGTCCCACGAGGTCTCCATGCACAAGCCGGCTCACCATCTGATGAATCAGATCGCGGACGTCGTCGGTTTTTTGAAGGTCGAAGATCGTAGGCATGGAGACTTGAGAATCCAAACTCGGTTGACGGTCGCGACGCAGACACCGATTCAATCGAAGCGGCGTCCTGATATTCAGACGTCCCGGCCGGCAGGAAACCACAGGTCTCCGACCGGCGATCCGCCCGTATTGGCAGCGTTCGCAGGACGAGGCGTCATCATAATCGTCGTGTAATTGGCCTTGAATCCTTCAGGCTGTTCCCAGTGTGCGGTATTATTCAATTCAAGCAGAATATCAGGATAGGACGACCGCCAAACCCATCGAAATCGTGATTGCGAGGGCCGGTCGATTGAACTCAGCGAAAGGAAAAGTTATAAATTTTTAAAGACATGGTACAGAGTTCGATTGATCCTGTCGTGATGGCGGGTATGTAAGGCGTCAAAAACAGCTTCGCGTTATCGTCGCTGATCCGTAAGCATGAGGAAACGATCACCTGGTCGACATCGTTTTCTGCCGATTCCATCATAGTCTTGTTGGTTTCGGCATTCAAGCGGCATGGGCGATCGATCCCGCAGCAATACCCCTTTGGGTCTGATGACGTTGGTCACCGAAGGTTGGGAACATAACGAATTTAACGAACGGGAGTTAAGTCGCTCGATCTAACGCCTGTGCCGATAGCGAAACGCGGAATTTGTCGGCGTTACTGCGAACTACTGCGATTACGTTTTCGACATCAGGACAGACCCTCTAAACGCCCGATACCTTACGATACCCGATACCTTACGATAATTGACGGAGACAGCCTTCGACGTGATGCCGATAAATCGGCAGAGTGTTGTGGCCGATGACGGGAATTGACATGAAATCCACCCCCCCTGACGTACCGAAACAAAAAATACATCGGCTGATGGAGTTCAAAGGAATTCGGCGTCTCAGCCTGCAGCAATATCGCCACCGGGTTCGCAGTCTGTACGACGGCCCTGCCGGTGCGATGCTGGCCTTTGGCAGTTTCGTTTCGCTGCACGAACCATTGATCGGCCATATTCTCAAAAGCCGAAAATTCGACGTCTCGCGGTTTCGTCGCATTCTCGACGTCGGTTCGGGAGCGGGTCAGATTCTCGGGCATATGATCAAGATGACCAATCCCGATGTCGAAGTCGTCGCCTGCGACCTGTCGTGGAAAATGCTGAAACGTGCCGGCGAGAGACTGAAAAGTTCGCGCCCGTCGTTCATCACCGCCGATTTGACGAAAATGCCGTTCGCCGACGAATCGTTCGATTGCATTACTTGTGGCTGGGTGATCGAACATTTGCCCGATCCGGTTCCCGGGCTTGCCGAGATTCACCGTGTGTTGCAACCGGGAGGAAGCGTACTGATTCTTGCCACCGAAGATACCGTCCCCGGCGTGATGACCAGCCATACCTGGAAATGCCGCACCTACAGCCGCAAGGAACTCCGCGACGCCTGCGAACAGGTCGGTCTGTACTGGAATAAACCGATGTGGTTCACCCCGTTTCACCGGTTTCTAAAAATCGGCGGGATCATTGTCGAGGCCGTGAAACCGCTGGCCGCTGTTCCCGACGTCGTTTCATCGCCGGCGGATGAAGCCGAACTCGCCGTTCAGCGTTAATCGTCAGGATAGCGGACCGGGTTCCAGTCTTTCGCCAGAGTGCAGAGGCGATCGAGAATCTCTCGATCGGGACTGCACGCCACGATTCCCGGCAGACGCAGCATGTGAGCCCGCTCGTCCATCCACATCTCCGAAAAATTGACCGGTTCGCGATTGTGAACCCACACGGCGTCGCCGCCGAACGCCCGAGCAATGTGCAGCCCCACCGGAAAATCGTAGACGTTCGGCGAGTGAATCAGCGAGCCTCCGAATGTTCCGCGGGCCATTAACTCGTAAATGCTTCCCGGCATCTCATCGGGGGGGACACCTTCCAGACCGATGCCGGTGACTTCTTTCGCCTTGTCGGCGTCGTGTTCCTGAAAACCGATTAAGTAGAACTTATTGCCGAGTTTCAATCCGTCTCGGGTCATCGGCGACATCGAACGTAACACGTCGAGAGCAGGACACGACGGGTCATCTTCACCACAAACGACGCGTGTGCCGTTCACTTCGACCCACGTGCCGTATTTGCCAAGCTCGGGAATGAGCACCAGCGAATAATGCACCGTTTCTTGCGTGCGGAGATGCAGCATCACGCAGTAACCGTTGCCGGTATGGTCGCGGTATTGTTTGGTCCCGTCGATCGGGTCGATCGAAATTACGAACGGAGAATCGCTCGCAAACCGCCCCAGGTCGCCGGTCTCCTCTTCACATTCGAGTCGGCAGTCGCGAAAGATCGGGTCGGTATCCCGCAGCGCACCGACGAGCAGCTCTTGAATCGTTAGATCGGCAAGCGTCAACGCATCGGTATTCGCGTTCCCCGACGATTTCCCGCCGAGTGCGATATTGTGCTTCCGCAACTGTTTCGCCAATGCCGCGGCCCACCGCATGACTCCCGGCAGATGAATCGATAACGCGGCGGCAATCTGTTCGGTTCGCATGGTCGTCCCAGGGATGAATTCAAGTGGTTGTCGTGGTAATGTGAAATGCAGATCATAACCCATTTCACATCCACGTTCAAAACCACACCGATGAAGGAGCCGAGATGTCACTCCTGCTGATGGTATTCGCACAACTGATAATCACCGCCGACGACACCCCGCATCCGCTGGCGGCTCCTCGTGTGACCAGCCTGACGAACGACACGGTGAAATACACAGTCCCCGACGAACATTTTGCCGTTCTGAAGCGAGGCGACATCACGGCGGTGATCGTCGACAATGCCGCCGTCGATAACGAATTCGCCCCCGGCCACAAAGCGGGTTACAACGGCGTCGCCGTGCTCAAACATGCGCAGCGTGACGAGAATCTGTTCGTCCCCAGCTTCTCCGGGCTCAATTATGAGCACATTCACGACGGTACGCTGGCGGTCGAACGAGAAAAATTCGAGCCGCGCGTCGCACCGATGGAGTTACGGATAATCGACGAGCACACCGTCGAGTTGTATCAACCCCCGTCACCGAACTGGAAACTCGAAAGCTGCGGTCGCTATCACATCCTAGAAGATGGCACGATCGAGTACACGTTCGAGTGCATCCCACGGGCCGAGACTTTTTCACAAGGCTACATCGGTCTGTTCTGGGCGAGTTACATCCACGAACCTGAGGACAAAGCAATCCACTTCATCGGTCGCAAACAAGACACGAACGAACGCCCGCATTGGATCGAAGGAATCACACCGAAACATGGCGTCGAGTCGACGCATCCGCCACATCGGCGGTTATTCGATCCGGTGATCGATCCCAAGTTTCCGCTCACGCTCGTCAATCATCCTTCGACCTACGAAGCGACCGAGGCGTGGTACTACGGCGTCAGCCACGGCATGGCCTTCGTCCCGATGTTCCGCCCCCGCGACCAGATCTGGCTGGCGCAGTCCCCCACCGGCGGCGGAGCCAACAACCCGGCGTGGGATTTTCAATGGTTTATCCCCGATTACAAAGTCGGGGAAGCGTACGGTTTCGTGATGCGCGCGGGGTATCTGCCGACAACGGAGAGGGAAGAGATTATCAAAGGGACGAAAGAGCACAGAATTTCGCTCGGAAAAGAATAAGCTGAAAGAGGGTGGCTGGGGCGCCCGTAGGTTTTAGAGTGGCACAATCAGTCCAATGCGCAAAAACCAGCCATCAACCAATAATCAACCATGGCCCCAGTCTTTAAAAACCAGCGCTCTCATCGCCGCAATGATAACAAACCGGTGGGTGGCTGGGGTGCCGTTGGGCGTGAGGTTATCATAGATACTTCGATCGCGCGAAAGACGCACATTTATCGAAAGACTATCATGGCCCCAGTCTTTAACGACAAGCGCCTGCACCGTCGTAACATCAACGAACCGGGTCACGCCCACGAGTTGACGTTTTCGTGTTACCACGGTTATCCCTTTCTATCGCGAGATCGAACATGTGAATGGCTTATCGAATCCATTCACAAGGCGAGAAAGGCAGTAGACTTTGCCGTGTGGGCTTGGGTCATCATGCCCGAACACGTGCATCTTATCGTGTATCCGCGTTACAAAGTATACGATACAGCGGTCATCAGACGGCTCATTAAAGAACCTGTTGCCACAAAAACCATTCAGTATCTGAAGGAACATGCACCCGAGTGGTTGCCGAAGATAACACGCATGCGAGGACATAAAACGGAACATCACTTCTGGCAGTCCGGCGGGGGTTACGATCGTAACGTCACCGATGGAACGACATTGATTAAGATGATCGATTACATTCATATGAACCCGGTTCGGCGTGGGCTTGTAGAGTTCGCGCATGAATGGAAGTGGTCAAGCGCCGCATGGTTTCGTGATATGAGCGACGTTCCCCTCATGCCCGATCCGATTCCGTCGGAATGGCTGATGGATACAAGACTGGGGCCGTGATCGATCATTGATGGATGATGGCTTCTTGCGAATTGAGATGTGCTAAGACTCTATTGCGAATGGGCGCCCCAGCCACCCCGACTCAGCATCACCCTTGCAATCGCTCCATCACCCGCCCCGCCACATCCATCCCCGTCACTTTCGCAAACGCCCGCCAGCCGGGGACGGCGTTGACTTCGATCACGTAGCATTCTCCCGCCGGGCCGTAGAGCAGATCGACGCCGGCGAAGCGGGCGCCGGTGACTTTCGTCGCTGTCAGAGCCATTGTTTGCTCGGCTTCCGATAACTCGACCGGTTCTGCCCGGCCGTTTCTGGCGACGTTGGTGCGGAAGTCGCCGTTGCCGTAGCGGCGCATGCCGCCGAGGATTTCGCCGTCGAGTACCATCACCCGCAGGTCGAAACCGGCGTGCGGAATGAATTTTTGCAGATACAACACTGCATCGATGCGCGACAACGTGCGAAACGTTCTGAGCGCGAGATCGGGGTCGCTCACCCGCAAAATGCCCCGGCCTTCCGAACCGAACAGCGGCTTGACGATCACGTCGCCGCCGAGTTGTTCGAACGCCATCAGCGCGGTCTCTTCATCCTCACAGACAATCGTCGAAGGGACGGGGAGCCCCGCTTGCGCGAGACGGCACGTCGTCAGATATTTGTCGACGGCACATTCGAGAGACTTCGGTGAATTGAGCACCGGGATACCCGCCGCCTCAATCGTGGCGAGCACATCCATGCGATAGACGACCTGTTCGAGCGACCCCGGCGGCATCGTGCGGACGATCACCGCGTCGAATTTCTTCAACGCCCGTTCGCCCGCGTGGATTGCTGTTCCGTCGCCGACGCGCGCCGTCAGTTTCGAGAAATCGAGTCGTTCAACAACGTGCCCCCGCTCGCGACCCGCTCGTTCGAGATCGGCGACGTACCAGCTTCCTTCGTTACCGAGAACGGCGATGTGCATCGAAG
>JAQCEJ010000031.1 GCA_027618475.1 Planctomycetota bacterium
CCTGCGGTGCGCCCCCGCCACCCGACCCATGGTGTTAAACCCGATCGCCCTGGGCAACGCCTCACTTGCACTGTCGGGGCGTCAACGTTTCTAATCGTCGTGTGGCGAATCCATCGCATGTCGTCATCCTGAGTGAATTCGTTGCCGGTCTTTCCAACGAGACGAATCAGACCATTCACGACCAAACACCAGACAGCAACCATTGATGGCAATCTCCGGCAACGTAAGGGAGCGTTCTTCTGTTTATTTGCTATCCGGGTTTGAAATCTCGTCACCGAATTCAGGACTCTGAACATGGCCGAACTCAAAACCAGACCGACAAAAGCGAGTGCCGTCGCGTTTGTCAAATCGATCGATGACGAAACCAGACGGAGCGACTGCCGTGAACTCCTCACGATGATGAAAGAACTCACGGGCTTCAAACCGGTCATGTGGGGCGAGAGCATCGTCGGCTTCGGCAACTATCACTACCAATACCAATCCGGCCGGGAAGGGGACTGGTTCTACACCGGCTTCTCGCCGCGCAAACAGAATCTCACGATTTACATCATGTGCGGATTCCAGAAATTCCCGGCGTTGATGAAAAAACTCGGCAAACACAAGACGAGCGTCAGCTGCCTGTACATCAAACGCCTCGACGACATCGACCGCGATGTACTACGGACGTTGATAACCTCGTCAATCGAAGAAATGAAACGCGTCGGCGGCGCGTGCGGGCATGAGTAAATAGTCCACCACAAGAGCCGCGCACAAAGTAAGCGGGCACCCCCAACGGCGACAGTCTGTGAATGTTCACGGAACAAAAGCGGGGCCGCAGATTTACGCAGATGAACGGAGATGTTTACTGGATGCTCCCGGAAATTCTTGAATTCATTTCAATACGCAAATTGTATTTGGGTGGCACCGATGACCATCGGTGTGGCGTAGCCATAAGAGGCCGGGGCTACGCGATCCGATCGATGAGGAGGCCCTCACGCCCACTATTTTCATACCTTCTCGACGACGGACTCTTCATCCACACCGTCGTTCGTTGAAATAGCATCAGAGAGCGATCGTCCGCCGATAACCAGCCTCGCACGCCTACGCCGCCCCGATTTCATCGGGACCACCCGGCGCTGAATTTCACCCACCAAGATCCGCGCACAAAGTAAGCGGGTTCCCAGATTCTCGTGCTTCCGCTGCCGATTCATTCATGGCTAAAAACAGACAATGCCCTTCGACTTCTGCCTTTCCTCGTGAAAATCTTAAAAAACAACTTCGGGATTGAAATTTATACTTCGGAGAGGCAGAATGACGTTGGTTGATAGATAGAATTACAAGTCTGGATAGGCAGAATGGTTTTTTGGCTATCCCTTAGTTATCCGAGTTCTTGTTGGAGTGGATTTTTGATTACAATTGTTTAAATGCGAATGTCAATATAGAGATTGCTGATCTATCACATAGCCGTAGTCGAAGGAGGAGCGTATGGTCGACATCCGAGAATGGCGACAAAAACAAAAACGATCTCAGTATCAGGCCCAAGATGAATTCGAGCGATGGGTGAAAGCCAACTGGCTTAAATTACTCTTCATTGCGGCTGTAATCTGGGGCCTGTCGTCCGGCGTCGCGTACTTGTATTTTGAATATGCTGCCGAAAGATTCGGACATCACCCAACCGAGTCTGAAAGGTTCTGGGGCATCTCGATGGTGGGTATTCTTGGTAATTCGATTGCAGCTGTCGTCTGGAATTTCTTTTCGAACGACCCAAAGTTGAAATGTCCAGTGTGTGGTGGCACACTGGAATTTGCGCGATCAACCGAAAAAGATATTCGGGAACACCAAGTCGGCGAATACGTCGTAAGCCACCGAGACATGGTGGGTGATCGATGCAGGAAATGTGGAATCTTCATCCCAGAGAATCTGTGATTCAGTCGCGATAGGAGTCGCCAGGTGGCCCACACGCCCCTGCGTGGTAGTGCCTTTGGCACAAGAAGCACGTCATTCTCCCCTCGACGGACGATTAACATCCCAAGTGACCTTCGGGGCTGCCATGCGAATGGATCGAAGAAATAATCGAGACGGTTTTGGTGGCATCGAACGAATAACAGCAGCGTCTTGTCGCTCCGCGACACACACGCAGGGGCGTGTGTGCCACCCACGAGAATCCTTTCGAAGTTGTCGGGGGGACAGGGGATTGTCCGTCGATAACCAGCCTCGCACGGCTGCGCCGCCCCGATTTCATCGGGGCCACCCCGCGCTCCGCGATTTTTCGATTTCGTCTAACGCGGCTTACGACCTGACGATTGATCGTATGGGCTAGCGCTCCGCGATGCGTCGCGGCTAAACGGATGCGTCTGCGTCGCAAATTGTCAATTATCAATTGTCAATTATCAATTGCCTACAACGTCCATCCTTCGCGGTACTCACGTTTGATGAACTGATCGGCCTCGGGGCAGTTCGGGGCTTGCATGGCGTCGGCGTCCCATTCGAGCCGTTTTTGTCCGGCGCGGTATGAGACGTTGCCGAGATGGCCGATCTCGGTGAGGATGACGCCGTAGGTGAACGGCGACATCGTGCGTGAGCCGGTTTTGATCGATTCGATCCATTCTTTGTGGTGGCCGATCGAATCGGGGATCGTCTGGGCGATCGCTTTTTCTTCTTTACCGGTGTTCATGAAGACCTTGCGGGTGCCGTAGTCAGCAAGCAAGCGACCGTCTTCACCTTCGAAGAGGACCGCCGAACCCTTGCCGTATTCTTCGGCTCCGTCGGGCATTCCGCCGCCGTGATGCCAGGTCATGTGGACGGCGGGTAGCAGTCCGCGAGCGGGGAACTCGTATTCGACTTTCAGCTTGCTCGGCGTGTCGTTGTCTCCCTCGTAATTTTTCGATCCCTCGGCGGTAATGACTTCGGGCAGCGTGAGGTTGAGCGCCCAGACCGGCAGGTCGACGTAATGGCAGACGAAGTCGGCGAGCGTTCCGCCACCGAAATCCCACCACCAGCGCCAATTGAAGTGGAAGCTCGACTCGTCGTACGGACGATACGGAGCAGGGCCGAGCCAGAGATCGTAATGGACGTGCTTCGGCGGAGTCGATTCTTTGGACCGTTTACCGGGAGCGACCGTCCCGCCATGCCAGACATGGACACGGCGAATGGGGCCGATCACCCCTCCTTGAATCGCCTCGACCACTCGGCGATAGTTCGATTCGGAGTGAATCTGATTTCCCATTTGCGTCGGGACGCCGGCCTGGATTGCCAGATCGCGGAGCACGCGAGCTTCGTAGATCGAATGCGTCAGCGGCTTCTCGCAATACGTCGGCAATTTCTTGCGCAGCGCCGTCGCGACCGGAATGGCATGCATGTGATCGGGAGTGCTGACCACCACGCCGTCGAGATCGTTCATTTCGAGGAGGTCGAGACAGTTGTTGAATTTTTTCGCGTCGGGATAACTCGCTGCCGCCTTATCGAGCCGCATGTCGTCGATGTCGCACAAGGCGACGATGTTCTCGCTCGAAACGCCCGAGAGGTTCGAGCCGCCGCGTCCGTCGACGCCGATGACGCCCAGCCGCAATTTTTCGTTCGCGCTCGTGGTGTCGTCGGCGAGCAGAATACGCGAACTTAACATTGAAGCGGCGGGAATCGCCGTCCCCGCGGCAAGCGCTTTGCGGATAAAGTCTCGGCGATTGACATGGCGTGACATGGGAATACCCTTTCTCATGGGGATTTCAACAATCGGAAAATGATGGTCTTCGTCACACCGATTATAAACCATGAGCGCGTAAAACGCGAGCGAAAGGAGACCGTCGCCGGGGAGTTGGTCAGGTTTTCTGAACTTGACCTTCGGGGACTTCTGCCGGAGGGGAGACCGCTTTTTCGACTTCGGCGAGCAATTGATCGAGCCGAAACGGTTTGAAGAGGACCGACTTGCAGCCGGCCTGGCGTGTCTTCACCAGCGAATGGGCCGCGTCGTAGCCATAGCCCGTCATCATGATGATCGGCAGATGCTCGTGGATATCGCGCAGGCGACAGAAGCATTCGTAGCCGTTCATATCGGGAAGCCGGATGTCGGCGATGACGGCGTCGTAATGAAAACTGCGGACCATCAGGCAGGCGTCTTCGCCGCTGTGGGACGTTTCGACTTCGCAACCGTAGCGGCCGAGCAATTCGTGAGCCGCACGTCGGACCGATTCGTCGCTGTCGACGACGAGAATGCGTTTTTTGCGGAGCTTAGGACGCTCGGGTCGCGAGGGGATCGACGGATTCGCCATCTTGGGCGTCATCGTTTCGCCGACTTTTTGAATCAACTGTTTAATCGCCCGCGTATGTTTGAGAATTTTCTGCAGGCGTTCGGAGACGCTCGATTCGTGCCCGATGTAACGTTCGAGAATCCACGTGGTATCGTTGAGAATTTCATCGACGGGGTGGGCGACTTCCTGCATGACCATTTCGGTGCTTGCCGTCGCCGTCGACATCTTTTCGACGACCAGAAGTTCGAGCGTATTCAAGGCGACGGCGACTTCGCGCGAGAACAATTCGAGGAATTGCAGATCCTGTTCGTCGAATCCCCCCGACATGGGGCTCTCGACATTGAACGTGCCGAGAATGTCTTCGTGCAGATACAGCGGAACGGTCAGCGAACTGCGGGCTCCCGGTGCTCCCGGAAGATACAGCGGATCGTTGCCGGTGTCTTCGCAAAGGTAGCTCTTTCCGGTTGCGGCGACGAAACCGGTCACGCCGTTTCCTTGCGGGTCGGCGAACAGTTCGCGGTTGGCCGCTTCGGGATTCATCCCGACAGTCAGCAGCGGTTGCAGCTTTTTCGTTTCCTGTTCGAGCAGGCGAATTTCGACGGTATCGAACTCGAGCAGATCTTTCGTGTAATGCAGAATCTTCGCCTTGAGCAGTTCGATACGCTCTTGCAGCGACATCTGCAGAATTTCCTGCGGCGAGAGATCGCCCAAATCGAGACCCGCCTGATAGACGGCGTTGAGCTTCTGTCGTTGCAGCACTTCGACCGTCACATCGCGCACGAGCACGATCAGAGAACAGCCGTGCGACGAGCCGTCGACCGCCAGGGGAACCGCTTCGATGGCGAAGTACGACTTATCGCCGACGTGTAACGTGCTGCGCGTCGATTCGCCGGAACCGAGAGCAGAATGAAACGGACAGAAGTCGGGTCCGAGAATTTCAGGAGTGCCAAAGGCATCGTAAAAATGTTTGCCGATGGGGATGGTCTCGCTGTTCGTCAACGAGATGAAGGCGCTGTTGCTCCACAGAATTTTCTGTTGGGAATCGAGCAGCACCACTCCTTCGGGAATGAGATTGAGCAAACCGGCCGATTGCCACAATAAGCCCGACGGGTCGGTCGACGGACCGAGCGTAAATACGCCCGAAACCTCTCCGTGACTCAGTTCTTCGATGTCCTGCTCCGACGTGGTATGCGGGACGACATCGAAGTGAGATTTCAGATTCTCGACGATCCCCTCGGTGAGAGGGTTATTTCCGCCGCAAATCAGAATTCGCGGGCGCTTTGCAAGATCGTCGGATTGATTTTTTTGCGGTGCGGACACGGTAAGATTAACATCGGGATGAGGACGTGTCTCGGAATCGGTAAGGTAACTGATTTCGATTCGGCCGAATCATGCCCATCATTCCCCTAAGGGTATTTTTTTGAATTATAGATGGTTGTTTGTCGCCAAGCAAGATTCTTATGCGAGCTTTGGCAAAGTCGTGTCAACTTTTTGCGAATACCAGTGATAATGAAACCGGCACTTTGCCTTCCTTTTTCAATTCATTTTTCGATGGCGTGCCGATCGGCCTCAAGTTTCATCGCAACAGCGATCATCGAATACCGTCAGTCTTGTCATACTTTCCGCTTTAATCGGACATACCGGGCGATCGCCATCAGCGGAAAATAGATCGCATACATATGATACTTCAAATAAAACACACGCGGGAATCCGGTTCCCGTGAACCACGGTTCGTCCCACGTGCCGTCTTCTTTTTGTGTACTCAATAAATAGTGAATGCCCCGTTCGACAACGGGAGAATCGACTTCACCCGCAGCCATCAGCCCCATCAGTGCCCAGGCCGTTTGCGACGGAGTCACCGGTCCCGTGCCACGAAGTTCTGGTTCGTCGTACGTGCGGGGCGTTTCTCCCCAACCACCGCACGATTGCTGTTTCGCCTTGAGCCACTCGGCGGCTCCTCGAATTCGACGATCGTCGGTATCGCAGCCGATGGCCGTCAATCCGACAAGCACCTGCCAGGTTCCGTAGATGTAGTTGACGCCCCAACGCCCGAACCAGCAGCGATCGGTTTCCTGGTGTTCCCAGATAAATCGAATCGCACGTTCCAGCGACTCGTCGTCAGCCGGAAAGTCGAGTTCGGCACACATTTCGAGCACGCGCCCGGCTAGATCGGCAGAACTCGGATCGATCATCGCGTTATGATCGGCGAACGGAACCCGCGTGAGCAGTTCGCGGGTGTTGTCTTTGTCAAAGGCCCCCCAGCCTCCATCGGCACTTTGCATTCCGATAATCCACCTGGCGCCGCGGCGAATGGCTTGCAGCGTCGGCTGCATTTGATCGAGGTCAGTCAAGGCGTCTGCGACAGTATTTGCCTTACCGCTCACAACCCCTTCGACATGACGATCGCGAGGGTCGAGACTCCAGGGATACAACAGCGGATCGGTGCGCCAATTCACGCCGTCGGCTCGCTCGGGGAGACTACGGGCCAGAGCCAGAACGACCATCGCCGTGTCGTCGACGTCGGGATAAAACTGATTGCGAAACTCGAAGCACCAACCGGCGGGTTCCAGGTCTTTCTGCCGGATTGTCCAGTCGCCCGGTGTGCGAATTTCTTTCGCAAGCAGCCAGTCGATAGCTTTTGAAACCGCAGGATGGCGGGCGGGAACCTGAGCCTCGCGTAATGCCAGCACGCTGATCGCCGTATCCCATACGGGAGAGAGGCAGGGCTGAAACACCGTCATCTCCGATCCCTTGTGCAGCAGCAGAGACAGCGCCTTGAAGGCTTCTTGGACTTCGGGAGCATCGTCATCGTATCCGCAGCATTTCAGCGCGATGATACTCCAGATGATCGGGGGATAAATCGCCCCTAGTCCGTCGCTTTCAGGAAAACGATCGAGTACCCAACGAAGCGACCGCCGTATCGCCAGTCGACGAAGCGGCATCAGATGCAGGCGTTCGAGCGCTTTGATCGTCAGATCGACGCCCCGAAAAATCTTCGTCCAGTTGAACCACGTTTTTCGGCTGAGTGGGTCGAGCGTCTCTGATGGCTCCATCACAGGAGAAACCGCTTCAGGAGACGTCTGAAACAACTCGCGGATGTGTTGCTCTTCGGGAAGCGTACGTGCCGGACGATGCGCCCATAACAGACTCAACGGCACGAGAATCGTCCGCGACCACGCCGACATCTCATGCAGATTGAATGGCATCCACGAAGGAAGCAGAACCATCTCCGGAGGAACCGCCGGGCATTGATGATACGAGAGAACCCCCAACAGCGCCATATAATATCGTGTAAAACTATTGACCTTTTCGGCACCCCCTGCGGCGAGAATCGCTTCGCGGGTGCGAATCATTTCTTCGGATTCGATATCGAATCCCGCAATCTTCATTCCCCAGTACGCTTTAACCGACGCACTGATTTCGAGCGGTCCGCCGGGATAAATCGCCCAGCCCCCCGTTGCCAACTGGCGTTTTCGAATCGCCTCGGCCAGTTCCTTCACCAGCGGGTCGTTTCCCCGATTGAGGAAGACATAAAGCAGAATCGTTTCCGATTCGAGAATCGTATCCCCTTCGAGTTGGCCGACCCAGTACCCTTCGGGATGCTGTCGATCGATCAGGTAACCGGTCGTCCGCTCGATGGCGGTTTTCAATTGCTCTCGAATGTCGGATGTCGACGAAGAGCCAATGTCAGCGCGATGCCGCAAATTTTCGGGGAGGGGCAACGGCGAAGCATCGCCGAAATCGGGAGAAACGCCACTCGAAGATGTCGTCTCTAAAGAGTGGGGGAGGGAAATATCAAAACGCATGCGATAGGCATCCGAGCCCAGGCGACCTGAATTCATTTCAGGGCTTTCTAAAATTATCTTGACCGTTCGATCCCTGGTCGATGTCAAACGAACGGTCGACCGATTTCGGCGACCGTTCCGGGGGGTTCCATCCCGTTAAGGGGGGGCATACTATGCGAGCCCGCCGTTTTGTTGCAAGTCCTTTATTTTCAACTGTTGTCGCATGGAAGTCGCGGTCGTTGATAGGTGAAGAACTTGGTCAAAATTTGATTCTCTGCCATAATTTCTTTGACAAAGTGACGGGGGATGCGATAGAATCCCCGCGCGGGTCCATAGAATTGGTCCTGAAATGAGTATCGCATCGATTTTCGCGTACTCCGGAAAAGAGAGTTCGCGAAACAGATTTATGAATTCGGCAGACGTGCGAATCGCCTGCCAACGTGCCATAAATGCTTGGCGCCTGAGCGTACTCGATAGCGTGAGTGCCACGACCGGCCTCACTTCCATGGAGGAGTCTTTGCTCTTTGCAGTAACGATGCTGCCTCCCAGAGTGTATTTTCGCCCAGGTTCTAATCGGCGGTGTATCAGACAATTCCCGATGCTGTCCTTTTGATTGCCAGAATACGGCGGCGAAGGATATGGGATCCCCTGAGAACAACCGATTAAAACCCCCTCGGAGACAGCAGGAGGCCTACAAAATGGTTAATACCACACCTTCGACAATCGTTGATCCTCATACGATCGATGCATCCTTTTCAGAGGCATCGAAGGAAAACTCGAAACCCATTTCCGCCGAGTTATCGGCGAACAGCGAACCAGAAATGTCACGCAGAACTTCGGAGTTGAACGCACCATTGCGTTTTGCCCCCACCATGAGACGAATTTCATACCAATTCGACGATCCGATGCGCGAAACGACCGATGTACCACCGACACACACGGTCGCCTTCGAAAAGCAAAACGACCGTGACTTACAGGCCGAATGCGACACCCTGATCGAACAGGCGATTCGCGATGCCTGGCGTAACGCTGGTTTCGGTCACTTCCGTCACCTGCGTGTCGAAGTTCAATCGGGAGACGTCAAACTCTATGGACGGTTGAATTCATTTTACTACAAACAAATGGCCTACTCCCTGATTCGCAACGTGCATGGCGTCAGGAGTATCGAAAACGAAATCCAGGTTGACAAATAGTTCCCTCGGCCGGCTCGCTGATCTGCGAGCGGCGACCTGCAAATGCACCGATTGAGAACCCAAACCCCGCAAGTTGATTCAAGGAGCATCAAGGATGAATACAAATAAAAATTTCGACTCGAAAACGGTATCGGACCATGTCTTGATCGACGACCTGGATGCCGCCATTCGAGAAAGCGCCAGCGACAGCCGTATCAACTTCTCCAAAGCACAAGTCGCATCGCTGAATTCGGCGGATATCGCGCATATGGATTGCACCGAACTGATCGCGGCGATCAAAAGCACCGAACTTCCGCTGCTGACCGATGAGCAACTCGCCCGTTTGACGTTTCAGGATCGCGACACACTCGAACGCCTGCTGTATCTCGCACGCAAGTGCGTACGCAATCAGGGATATTGAGCATCCCCCCGAAATTGGCATATTCGCCGGTACTGCGTCGAAGGCAACGCTTGGAACGTGCGTTCGTCACATGGCGATCAGATCGCGCAAGTGAAACAGCGCATTAAACGCCAAGAGCGATGCTTGTCCGTCGCGATATTGGATCACGTTGACGCCGCCGTTCGCCTGACGCAGTTCTTTCGCGCGGCTCGTGTCGAGTCCCAGCAACTCGGTCAGAATGACACGATTGACGACATTATGCGAAACGACGGCGATCGTTTCTCCGCGATGCCGTTCCAGCAGCCCGAACAGTACCGGCCACGCGCGTTCGAAGACGTTGCGGTACGATTCCCCTCCGAGATACGGTGTCTCGTACGGCAACTGTTGAAATTGTCGATACTCTTCGGGATATTTCTCGCGAATCGATTCCCAGTCAAGCCGTTCCCAGAGACCCACGTCGCATTCTTCGATTCCTGCCAGCGATTCGACCGATAAACTGTGCGGAGCGGCGATCTGCTCCGCCGTTTCGCGGGCCCGCAACAAACGGCTGGCATAAACAGCGTCGATACGGCGACCTTGCAGCAGATGACCCACGTCTTCCGCCTGTTTACGGCCGGTGGGGCTCAACGGCAAATCGACGCTGCACCCTTGCAGGATGTAGGGAACTTGCTCATTCGCAGTCGTCGCCCCATGCCGAACGAGATATAACGTCGTCGTATCGCTCGCAGATTTCACTCGTCTCATTCCTTTCGTGTTGAGGCCAGTTTCGATGCGACGAAAATCGCTTCGATCAATCCCTCGGGGTTCGCCTTCCCTTGCCAGGCGATGTCGAACGCCGTGCCGTGACTCGGGCTCGTCCTGACCAGCGGTAAGCCGAGCGTCACATTGACGGCGTGTTCGGCTCCGATCAATTTGAACGGGATGTGCCCCTGATCGTGATACATGGCGACGACGGCGTCATATTTTCCAGCCACAGCCTGTCGATACAGCGTATCAGAGGGAAGGGGGCCGGTGACGTCGAGCCCCTGTTCGCAACACGCCCGCACCGCTGGGGCGATGATCTCGATTTCTTCGCGACCGAAGATTCCGTCTTCACCCGCGTGCGGATTGAGCGCGTTCACCACAATCCGCGGTTTCTCACATCCGACCTGACGCATAAAGCCTTCGACGAGATGAATCTTTTCGGTGACATTCGCTTGCGAGATTAATTCCGGTACGCTCGCCAACGACGTGTGCAACGTCACATGGACAACACCAATGCCGTGCGGAGAACGAACCAGTTCACTCGGCGGAATGTACAACATCATCCCGAAGTCGGCGACGCCGCATCGCTCGGCGAGAATTTCGGTATGCCCCGGATAGCAATGTCCCGCCAGATGCAACGCCGCTTTGCTCAGGGGGGCGGTCACGATCCCGGCCCAGTTCCCGTTCGTGGCTCCGTCAATCGCCGCGATAAGAAATCGATACGCCGCATCACCGGACCTGCTGTCGTTGTGACCAGCGGGGACATCGAGTAGATCATCGGGAACGCCGTCCGGAAGAACGCATTCGACGTCCTTCAACGACGTCATTCCGATGACGCGACAGGCCCGCTCAAGAATTGCCGGATGACCGATTACCACCGGTTCGCAACAGGCCAGCACCCGTGCATCGCCACACGCCGCAGCCACGACCTCGGGCCCGATCCCCGAGATATCTCCCATCGTGATTGCCAGCCGCGGTCGATGCATCATGTCTCTGAATTATTAACGATGACTACTTACGTCAAAAGATACGTCAAAAGAAAAGAAATTAAGATTTGAAACGCAGAGTTCGCAGAGATTGGCGGTTCGTCGTGCAAAAATCATTCAGGTACAACAACGCCATTCTTTTTTTTGCGCCTTATGCGTTTTTTTGCGGCCATCCTCGTCTATTATCTACGTTCATCTGCGAAAATCTGCGGACCACTTCCCCATCGTTTCCTAAGTCATCATAGTCGCCCGCAGTCACAGCGGGAAGCCGTGGCTGACACTTCACCCGGCGATCGTTCCGATCCGCGACGCCTCCTCAGCAATCGCTGCATTTCGAAAAAATTCTCTCGGTTCTCTTACGCATTTCGCACGACTCCATCAGAATAGCCATTATTCCTGTCAGACTCTTAATGCAGCCCTCAAAACGTTCATCATAGAGGTAACCCCATGCGCGTCGGCATCATCGCTCTGCTGCACGAATCGAATACGTTTATTTCTGAACCGACGACGCTCCGAGAATTCGAGCAGGATATGCTCCTCACCGGCGAGGCGATTCGCGAGCGAATGGCCGGCATGAAACACGAAGTGGGCGGCTTCTTCGCCGCGCTCGATGAAGCGGGCGTCACCGCTGTCCCGATTTTCGCCGCCAGGGCGCTCCCTTACGGTACGATCTCCGCCGATGCCTGGAACGCGTTGATGAGTGCTCTCGATGCGGCTCTCGACCATACCGAAAACCTCGACGGCATTCTCGTCGCGCCGCACGGGGCAACCGTCAGCGAAGAACACCGCGACGCCGACGGAAGCTGGTTACGACATCTGCGGTTTCGCGTCGGTTACGACCTCCCCATTATCGGCACGATCGATCCGCATACGAACCTCTCCCCGCTGATGGTCGATTCGACCGATGTCCTCACTGCGTATCGCACCAACCCACACATCGATCAGCTTGAACGAGGACAGGAAGCGGCTCGGTTGATGATCCGCACGCTGAAAAAAGAGATCGTCCCGACGCAAGCCGCCGTCTATCCGCCGATGGCGATCAACATCGAAGCCCAAAACACATCCGAACAGCCATGCGTGGCGTTGTATCAACTCGCTGAAGAAATCCGTCAACGTCCCGGCGTTCTCTCGGCGTCGATCGTGCTCGGTTTTCCTTATGCCGACGTTACGGAAATGGGTTCGTCGGTGATCGTCGTCACCGACAATCAGCCGAAACTCGCCCAGCAATACGCCGCCGAACTCGGTGAAGCGATGTGGAACCGCCGCGAAGAGTTCGCCGGCAAGATGATCTCGGTACACGACGCTCTCGACAAATGCGCACAACTTCCATCCCCCGTCTGTCTGCTCGACATGGGAGACAACGTCGGCGGCGGTTCGCCGGCGGATGGCACGATTCTGCTCCACGCTCTGCACGAAAAACTGATGGGCCCGACCGTCGTCTGCCTCGCCGATCCCGCTGCCGTAAAGCAGGCCGAAGCCGCCGGTGCCGGCAACCGTGCTACGCTCACGATGGGAGCCAAGACCGACAACCTCCACGGCGAACCGTTCACCGCCGAAGTCACGGTCGTCTCGTTCAACGACGGCAAATTCTCCGACTCCCGCACACGGCACGGCGGTTTCACCAATTACGACCAGGGGCGTACCGCCGTCGTGCGAACCGACACCGACATCACGATCGTCCTCACAACCCGCCGCATGGTCCCCTTCAGCCTGCACCAACTCACCAGCTGCGATCTCGACCCAGCGGCGTTCCGTTACCTGGTCGCCAAGGGAGTCCAAGCCCCCCTCGCCGCGTATCAAGAAGTCTGCCCAAGCATCGTCCGCATCAACACCCCGGGGGTAACGACAGCGGATGTGGTGACGCTGCCTTACGAACACCGGAGGAAGCCGTTGTACCCGTGGGAGGGGGATGCGGAATGGGTGCGGTGAGCGGTAGTTGAGTTCACGGGTGGCCCTGATAAAATCAGGGCGGCGCAGCCGTAAGAGGCTGCTGAACCCGCTGGCAATCTGTGTAAAATACTCAACTGTCAGACCGACAGGTCACCAACCTGTGAAAAAAACAACTCGTTCATCAGATCGTTTGCCTGGCCGTGATATCCGAGTAGAAGTGTTGTTACGAATCGTGATAAGGGAGTTGGCATATTTTTGGGAATTCCCATCCATTGGATCAATTAATCTGCGGCCTCGTACGGCTGCGCCGCCCCGATTTCATCGGGGCCACCCTACTGAGTAACACGTTTTATGAATAATACCCCACAACAATTCGACCTCATCATCACCGCCGGGAGAATCCTCCTTCCGGACGGTCTGAGCAATGCGCCAGGTTCAGTCGCCATCATCGGTGATCGCATCGTTGCCGTGGGCGAAAACATCGCCGACAGCGCGAAACGACAACTCGATTTTCCTGACGGCATTCTTCTCCCCGGGCTCGTTGATTTTCATGCTCATCCGGCGAGGTCGCACTCCAAGTATGGGGTCGATCCCGATCGGTATTTGTTGCCGCAGGGGATTACAACAGTGATGTCGCAGGGGGATGCCGGGGCTGAGACGTGGGAGGCCTATCGTACCGGGACGATCGAACGCTCGAAAACCCGCGTTCGTCTGGCGATCAATGTCGCCGCCTGTGGCGAAGCACCGCAAGAACCATGTTGTAGCGATTTACGGCAGCTCGATGTCGACATAGCGGTCGCCGCAATCGAATCTTCCGACGGATTGATCTGGGGCGTCGCCGTCAACACCAGCACGCCGGGATGCGGAGAGAGCGATCCACGAGAGGTTCAACGCCGGGCACTCGCGATCGCCGAAGCGACCGGAAAGCCGTTGTTGTACGGCATGCGCGATCCTCATGACTGGTCGTTCGCCGAGCAGATGGAACCACTTCGTCCCGGCGATGTCGTCACTTACAGCTACCGCCAATCGCCACATAACATTTGCGAATCGGGCCAAGTCGACCCGGCGATTCGCGAAGCTCGCGACCGGGGAATTCTCTTCGACGTCTGTCACGGCAAAGCGTCGTTTTCATTCGAAACCGCCGAGCGGGCAATTGCTGATGACTTTCCCCCCGAGACGCTTTCATCCGACTTTTATTCGGCACATCTCGACGATACGCCTGGGCTGACGTTGCCGTTGCATCTGTCAAAACTGCTCGCTGCGGGACTTGATGAACACGCCGTGTTCCACGCCGTCACCCGTCGCCCGGCAGAAATTCTCGGTCTCGCTGATGAAATCGGAACTCTTGAAGTGGGTCGCTGTGCCGATGTTTGTGTCTTACAATATACGGAAGAGCCGACGACGCTTACCGATGTTGTTGGTGAAACGCGGATCGGTCGCATGTTGGAAACGAAATGTGTTCTTCGTGATGGCCTCATTGTTTAGCTGCAATGCGTCATCAGAATCGCGCAGCGGAGCTGCGAAGACTTGCGTTCCCATGCGGAGCATGGGGACGAGGAATGGATGATGTGGATTAAAATTTGTGGTATCCGTGACGTTGAAACGGCGCAGTGGGTTGCGGCATTCGAGCCCGCTGCCATCGGGCTCAATTTCTATGCGCCGTCGTCGCGGTGTGTGACACCGGATGTTGCCCGAACGATTTGTGAAACCCTCCCAGTGACGATCGACAAAGTCGGCGTGTTTGTAAATCATCCGATCGACGAAATCATCCGCCTCGTGACCGAATGCGGGCTGACCGGCGTGCAACTTCACGGCGACGAATTGCCCGAAGTCTTCGACACCTTGCGGTCGGCCTTGCCGACGACGAAGTTGATCAAGGCGTTTCGGATCAATGTCAGCCATGCCCAGAGCATCGGTGAGAGTTGGCGTGCCGTGGCCGGCTATCTCGAGGCGTGTCGTGCGATTGGCGTCAATCCGTTCGCCTGTTTGTTCGATGCATACGTTTCGGGTGCGTATGGCGGAACGGGAAAGACCATTTTCGATGCCGCAGGGACGATCGACTACGATCGATTCCGCTCTCCGCCGATCATTCTGGCCGGTGGACTCAACCCCGAGAACGTCGCAGCGGCGATCGAGCGCGTTCGACCGTGGGGCGTGGATGTCGCCAGCGGGGTGGAATCGTCGCCCGGTGTGAAGGATCACGCGAAAGTCGAACGCTTCATAACCAACGCTCGCGGCTAAACGAAGAAACAACACGGTTGACCGGCGGCGCGCCGATCATTACTCTGCGGGCGCGGGAACAATAATCACTTTCAGCGGCGATTTTCGCAGAAAATAGGGTGCAAAATGGCGATGATTCATCCGTTTCGGGGTTGGAGATACGATCTGGCGCAGGTCGGCGAACTTTCTGTGGTCACGGCTCCTCCGTACGACGTTATTTCCCCCGCCGATCAGAACGAACTGTATAAGAAACATCCGTGCAATGTCATTCGGCTGATTCTGAATCGTGAAGAACCGGGTGACGCCGGCCCCGACGACAAGTACGGACGAGCCTCCAATTTTCTCAAGCATTGGATGCAGGACGGCGTCCTGTCGCAGGACAAAGCCGATACGCTGTACGTCTATCATCAGGAATTTACCTGGGAAGGAACACGGTACATCCGCAAAGGTTTTCTCGGCAAATGCCAGCTCGAAGAGTTCGGCAAGGGAAAGATTTTTCCGCACGAAGAAACGATGTCGGGGCCGAAGGCCGACCGCCTGATGTTGACCCGCGCTTGCAAAACGAATCTCTCACCGATTTTCGGACTCTACCCCGACGACAGCGAAGTGATCAATAAACAACTCGATGCCGCGATACAGGGCCAGACTCCTCTGGTCGCGACCGATCATCTCGGCGTGATTCATCGGCTCTGGACCGTTCAGGATCCCGATGTGCTGAACTCCGTCCGCAAAGGGATGCGCGACATGCCGATCTTCATCGCCGATGGTCACCATCGATACGAAACGGCTCTTAATTATCGCAATGAACTCCAAGCGGCGGGACAGATCAAAGATGAATTCGCCTCGGCAAATTTCGTCTTGATGATGATGGTGGGAATGTCCGACCCCGGTTTGCAGGTGTTGCCGACACACCGGCTGATTTCGGGCTGGCCTGACGTGACGGTCGCACAGGTCACCGAAGCTCTCTCGTCCCATTTCGCCATCGACACGGTCGGAAGCGGCCCCGACGCGGCGGAAAAGACGTGGGAACTGATGCAGATCGACGGCAGTCAATCGACGTTCGGCTTCGGCAGCACCGATGGCGAGTGGATTCTGGCCCAGGCGAAAGACACCTCTCCCATGAAAGAACTCGCCGCCGACCACACTTCGGCATGGCAGGGGTTGGGAGTCAGTATTTTACACCGCATGGTCATCGGCGATTTGTTCAAAAAGAAATGGACGGCCGAACCGAAGTTCAAATATGTCCATTCGCTCGCCGAGGTTGCCGAATCGCAGGCGAAAAACGAATGTCAACTGGCGTGCCTCGTTGCTCCGGCGAGTATCGAACATGTGCAGGAAATCGCCTCGGGCTTCGAAAAAATGCCCCCCAAGAGCACTTATTTCTATCCCAAACTGCTTTCGGGACTGGTCTTTCACTCACTGGAATAATGCCTACATGCCGTTTCATACCCCTCTGGATGGCGGGTCTCTCCGGGCCATGGGGACGATCATTCCGTCGCTCACCGGGATATGAAACCAGTTCAAGAGGATCGCCCGGCTTCGCATGGCCGGGCATCGCGGCAGATCGCCGCGAACTCGATTCGCTCGCAGACAGATATTATCCGGCGAACACAACAACAATATTTCGGGTTATTGACCGGGAATGTTGTATGTCGTCTCACGATATGAGACAATCTTGTGTTCACTTGATCCTGTCACCTCGAAGTTCAGCGCGAGCCACATCATGTCCAAACTTTCGAAGCTCAGTTCATCCTCTCCGACCACATTAAGCGATGACGACCTGCAAATCGCCGAAGAACTGACGACGGCCTATCACCGCATGACGCAGGATCTGAGTCAGGTCATCGTGGGACAGTCTGACGTCCTCAAGCAGGTGATGATCGCTCTGTTCGCCCGTGGGCACTGCCTGCTGGAAGGTGTCCCCGGTCTCGCCAAGACGCTGATGGTCTCGTCGATCGCCAACCTTCTCTCGCTCAACTTCAAGCGGATTCAATTCACACCCGACCTGATGCCCTCAGATATCACCGGTACCGAAATCCTCGAAGAAGAAGAGGGGACCGGGCATCGCCGCATGAAATACGTCAAAGGGCCGATCTTCGGGAACATAATCCTCGGTGACGAAATCAATCGAACGCCACCCAAAACGCAAGCCGCGCTGCTGCAGGCGATGCAGGAATACAAAGTGACGGTCGCGGGGGTCGATTATCAACTCGAAAAACCGTTTCTCGTTCTCGGGACGCAAAATCCGATCGAACAGGAAGGGACATACCCCCTTCCCGAAGCACAACTCGACCGGTTCATGTTTCGGATTCTGGTCGATTACCCGTCGTTCGAAGATGAACTGACGATCGCCGAGCGAACGACCTCCGGAGAACTGCCGCAATTGCAGCCCCTGCTCGACCGTGCCGATATTCTGCGTTTGCAACAGATCGTGCAGAAAGTTCTCATCGGCCGTTCGGTCGCGGCTTATGCCGTGATGCTCGTACGTGCCACACGTCCGACGGAAGAAGGGGCGTTCGACTTCATCAAGAAATATCTCACCTGGGGAGCGGGGACACGCGCCTGTCAGGCGTTGTTACTCGGCGCGAAAGCCAACGCACTTCTCGACGGACGGGTCCATGTCTCGTCACAGGATATCCGCGATGTCGCCAAGCCGGTCTTACGCCACCGGCTGGTCACTGGTTTTACCGCAGAAAGCGATGGTGTGACGACCGATCATATCGTAGAAAAACTGTTCGACATGGTCCGGGAACCTGCGGAGTGATGAAATCGCCAGAAATGCCGGCCCGTTCATTTTGATTCTTCCTGATGAGATGCCATGAGTACGTCTCCATTTTTCGACCCCGCCGGGCTGGCCCGCGTGGGAAATCTCGAATTGGTCGCCAAGCAGGTGGTGGAAGGTTTCCTCACCGGTCGGCATCGCAGTCCGTATCATGGATTCTCGGTCGAATATCTCGATCACCGATCGTATTCTCCCGGTGACGAAATTCGCTCGCTCGACTGGAAAGTTCTCGCGCGCACCAACAAGTATTACGTCAAGCTGTTCGAAGACGAAACCAATCTGCGGGCCTATATTCTTCTCGATTGCTCGAAATCGATGGAATTTCAAAGCGGCTCGCTCAGCAAGCTGGCGTACGGTTCGTATCTCGCCGCAGCGCTGACGTATCTGATGATCCGACAGAACGACGCCGTCGGACTGGTGCGGTTTGACACCGAACCGCGGCAGTTCATTGCGCCGCGGGCACATCCGACACAGTTCCGCCGCGTGCTCGACTCTCTCGACAATGCCAAGGCGGGAGGAGAAACCGACGTCGGCCTCGTGTTGCACAAAACGGCGGAGCGCATCAAACGCCGGGGACTGGTGATCGTGATCAGCGATCTGATCGACGACGAAGACAAAATCGTCAGCGGACTGCAACATTTCCGCCACGATCATCACGAAGTGATCGTGTTTCATATCATGGACGATGCCGAACTCACGTTTCCGTACGATCGCATTACCCGGTTTCAAGACATGGAAGGGGCCGGCCGCGTCGTCGCGAACCCCAAAAGCCTGCGTGCCCGGTATCTCTCCCGCATCAAGGCATTCACCGAAAAACTGAAACACGACTGTTTCGAACGCCGCATCAGTTACAATCTGGTTAATACCAATCAACCGTACGCCGAGTTTCTGGCGGCGTATCTCGATAAGCGTAAACGTATGGGATGAATGGCGGTAAAATGTCGAATATCGAAATCCGAATGTCGAATCAATGACGAAGCTCGAAACCCGAATGGGAATTTCGAATATCGTCCGATTCACACGTTTTATTTTTCCACCTTCGACATTTGGACATTCGTCATTCGGATTTGATTCAACATTCGGATTTCGACATTCAACATTCGACATTTAAAAAACCTCACCCCGAAGGCGATAAATATAAGCCCGGAGCGTCATGGAATTCCTGCACGTTGGAATATTGACCTGGTTCCTGCCGATCGTGGCGATCCCTCTGGTTCTCCACCTGCTGACGTTGCATCGACTCAAGACGGTCGAACTGAGTACCTTTCGCTTTCTCTTCGACAGTTACGTACAACAGCGCCGAAAGATGAAATTTCTCGACGCCCTAATCGCGGCACTGCGGACACTGTTTCTTCTGCTCTTGCTGTTGGCGATCGCCCGACCGACCGTGCGGCATTGGGCCGGCCTCTTCGGTTCGGGAAGCGGTCGCGATATCGTCTTCATGTTCGACTGTTCGGCGAGCATGGAAACCGTGACAGACGGCATCGCCGCGATCGACCGTGCGAAACACATCGCGACCACTATCCTTGCGCAGCTAAGTAACGACGACCGGGTGACCATCGTTCGCGTGACATCGCGGCCTCAGATTCTCAGCAGCCGTTTTACGGCCGACAGCGATTCGCTGCAGGAACAATTTTCCGGATTGAAAACCAGTCCCGCCCGCGGCAATCTCTTCGCGGCATTTCAACAACTTTTCAGCACCGAAGCCGATCCGCTGCTGCAACCGCAGATTTACCTGTTTACCGATGCTCAAGAAAGCGGTTGGCGGGAAATTCGCGAACAACCCTTACAAGGATTGTTCCCCGAGAAAACGAAACTTCTGCTGGTCGACGTCGGAGCAGGAAACGTCAACGACGCCAATCTGGCGATCGTCGGTCAGGCTCCGTCGCCGCATCATGCGATTGTCGGCTTGCCGGTTGTGTTGCGGCCGCGCGTCTCGAATTTTTCGACGACGACACCCAAAGACGTCTCGGTCAGCGTTCTTATCGATGACGAGGAGATCGCGCGCCGACGCATCACCGTTCCCGCCGGCGAAACGGTTGCGACCGATATTCTGTTTACGCCGCATCACGACGGCGTGCTCAAAGGTCGCTATCAGATCGACGGTGATTCATTTCCCGTCGATGATTCGTTTCTGTTTACGATGGTCGTCGAACCGCGCGTCCGCGTGCTGCTCGTCAACGGCGTGCCGAGTGCCGACCCGCTGATGAATGAGGGGCTCTACCTGCGTACGGCCATGACGACCGTACATCCCTTCGTCGCCGACTCGGCCGAAGCAAAACAAGATTCGCCAACCGCGAAAACCAATTCGTCGACGCCGAAAGAAATCTTCGCCGACGAAAAACGCCTCGCGCAGATTCTCGAAGTTCGCGAAATCCCCGAGGCGGAACTGACGCTCGATGTACTCGGTGATAGAAATGTCGTTCTGCTCGCAAACTGCGGCGGACTCAACGACCAACAGTTCGAGTGGTTGCGGAACTTCGTGTTCGACGGTGGTGGACTGCTGATCTTGCCGGGCGATAAAGTCTCGCCCGACATTTACAACCAGCGATTCTTTCCCGTCACGGGGGTTCCCGATCAATATCTGATTGGTGCGACGTTGCTGCCGTCTGAAGGAGATCTCGCGCAAGCGATCACGTTTGCGAATTTCGCGTCGCTCGATCTGTCGCATCCGATTTTTGCGGTGTTCGATGTTCCCGATGCCCGCTATCTGACGAAGGTCAGTTTCTTCAAACGGTATCCACTCAAGCTCGTCGAAAAGCCGGGGGCGACATGGCCGCTGGCCGAACTCTCGACGGGAACCGCCGCTGTACTGGAGGGACGGCACGGCGACGGCCGGGTGATTCTCACCGGTTTTCCCGCGAATGCCCAGTGGTCGAATCTGCCGCTCAAACCCGAGTTCGTGCCGTGGCTGCTGCGCACGATCAGCCATATTCGCCAGCGGCCCGGTCTGGAAGGCCCTTCGGTCGTGACTGCCGACGGCGTCGCCGAATTTGCCTTGCCGCTGCAATGGACTCCTGCAAACGGCGACGTCACCGACACCGACGGCCGAACGCTGCCGCTGGAATTTCATCGCAGTACGTCAAGGCTGGCGGCGGCGTATCCCGAAACGTCGGTTAAAGGGTATTATACCGTTAAAGCCAGCGGAGGCCGCATCGAACAGTTTCGCGAAGATCAAGCGGCATTTGCCGTTAATCTCTCTCCTGAAGAATCGAATTTCACTGTCATCGACGAATCACAATTACGCGAATTGCTTCCCGATGTCGAACTTTCGTTTATCGATGCTTCGGCCGAAGCCCAGCAATTGCATGGGTCAATCGGCGAAGTGCGAGAAGTCTGGCGTCCGCTCATCTGGCTGACGTTCGTCATCATCGGAATCGAATTTTTGCTGGCAACACTCAAAGGACAACGAGCCGAAGACGAACAAGGGCCGACCATGACCGACCGCATGAAAGATGTCGCCAGCGGTGCCTGGGTGGGACGGATGACGGGTGCCGGAATTGAAGATCATTAGAACGGGTTTCACAACCCGGTTGGTGACAGAACGTACGTTCAATTGCCTTAAAATATTCGTCGTCCAGAGGGTTATGAAACTGTTTACAGCACATTATCACAGGGAATAAACGATGCGCCGTAATCCACTCGATGATTTCGACAATGCGTCCGCGACACCGGCACCGGAACCCGCTCACATCGAGCCCTCCGTCACCGAACCGCATTCAGGAGTGATCGCGTCGCTCATCGAAACGTCGCGGCGCTGGCTTCGTTCGGGCTGGGTCGCAACGGGAGCGGGAATCACCGTCGGCTTGCTCGCGTCTTTGCTGCTCATTGCAGGCTTGCTCGATCTGATCCTCGTGTTTTGGCCGTCGTTTCGATTAATGGCGCTGCTCGCCGTGCTGATCCCGACGTTTCTCGCGCTAACCTGGGGCGTACTTCGACCGTTGTTTCGCCGTATCACCAATCGTGCCGTCGCCCGTCGGATCGAAGCACAACTTCCGGGAATCCACGATCGACTGGTAAGCTGCGTCGACCTCGAATCGACCACCCATTCCAAACCGGTTTCGGCATCGTTCTATAAGAAATTGCTGACAGAAGCGATTGCGCGCATTCAGGATTTTCAACCCAAAAAACTGCTGGATCGCGAACATCTCAAACGGGCGACAATTTTTGCCGGAACGAGCCTCCTCTCGTTTCTCATCGGAATGCAGGTCTTCTCCGACCGTCTGCCGACGGCACTGGCGCGAATTCTTTCCCCATTCGCCGATATTCCTCCCGCTTCGGGTGTTGTCTACACGGTCGATCCGGGAAACCAGAAAGTGCTGCGCGGAAACGAAGTCGCTTTTACCGTCACGGTTGAGAAAGGTGCCCCCGATGATCTGTCGCTCGAAATCGAAGTCACCGAAGGGGACGAAAAAGGGAAAACCTTAAAGTACGACCTGATCTCGCAAAGCGACTCGGTCTGGACATTTCGCCTTCCCGGGTTTGCGTCGTCGTTCGATTACCGCGTCCGCGGCGGGGGCACATGGAGCAAGCTGTATCACATCAAGATGCTCGATCGTCCGCAAATCGTGGCATTGCAGACGAAACTCACCTATCCGTCCTATATGGGTGAAATTCCCGTAGAATCAGGCCCCCCTGATGTCGCGGATGTTACCGGACCAATCGACAGTCAGGTCGAAATTCAGGTGCAGGTCGACGGCGATCCGACGGTCGGCCAGATCGAACTGTTGCAGTCGCGTGTCAAATCGGTCGCCGTCACCAACCGACCAGAGCGAACGTGGATCGCCACTCAGATTCCCGAAGCAGCACTGGCCGAGGGAACATGGGAATGGCTTCCCGAACATCAGGGCCGCCCCGCGCATCGTCATCCCCCAGCAGATGGACATACCTATCATCAATTCGTTAACGCGCCGATCGGCTTTCGCATCAAGTCGGGTGAAGTGCTGTTTGCCGACGTGTTTCTCGATTCTGAAAATCCTCCGTTGGCCGTCATGCTTCAATTTCACGATGGGCAATCGTGGGAACACCGTGCTTACTGGGGGAAGGACGTTTTTACGTTGGGTCAGCCCGATACCGAAAGCCGACTCGGTGCAGGGGAACTTCCCGAAACGGGCAAATGGGTTCGGTTGGAGATCCCGGCATCGCTGCTCGCACTGGAGGGACGCTCGCTGCACGGCGTCAGCTTTTCGCAATTCGGCGGTTCGACCTGGTGGAGCCACACCGGCACCGTTCCGCCGGCCGTCACCCACGTCGATGAACTCGTCGTCACCGAAACGATTCCGATGAACTTCGTCGGGCCGGTCGCGGAACCAGCACGCGCGAATGCAAACGACGCGACGTCGGTCCCATCGTTACAACTCTGGAGCGGACGTTTTCCTCTGAAGCGAGACGGCTGGTATCGCGTTGAACTTCGCAACGAACTTGGTGCACCGAATCCAAGAATGAAAGAAGCCAAACTGACGGCCATTCCCGATCGCCCGCCGCAGGTGGTCGTCGATCGTCCGGGAGCCGATCTGATTTTGAGTGTCCCGCAAAAAGTCCCCTTATCGATCGCCGCGTTTGATGATTTCGGTCTCGCCGACCTCGTCCTGGCCGTACAAATTGGCGAAACGGGCGGATTCAACGGTCGACCGGTCAAGCATTACGAATCGCTGCAAAAAGCCGATGCGACGATCGTGGTGCTCGATCTCGTTGCCGAGAAACTCAAAGAAGGAGACGTGCTGAAATATCGCGTCGAAGCTCGCGACCGAAAAGGGCAAAGCGCGCAGACTCAGGATTATATCATTCGTATCCAGCAGGATCCGCAAGCGGCCGATCAGCAATTGGCCAACGTCGAAAAGAACGAGGAAAACTTCCGCCGTCAACTCGCCCAATTGATCGAAAATCAGACCGCTGTCCAGGAGGAAATGGAAAAACTAGAAGCTAAATACGAACCCCTTTCTGAAAAACTCGAAGCCGCGGCGAAAGAAGCCGAACAAAAAACCGAGGAAACGGCCAAACAACAGGCGAAGGAAAATCCGCAAGCCCCGCCTCCCGCACCCGAACCTCCTCAACTCGATGACGAAACAAAACAGCAACTTGCCGAAATGAAAGCCGAGCTGGCGGCGGTCAATCAGAAAGAACAGCAGAACGCGCTCGCCGCCCAGCAGTTGGAAAATGCGGCACAGGCCCTGGCGCAGGAACTGAACCAACAACAACTGATTCCCCCCGAACTCCAGCAGGAAATGCAGCGCGTCGCCGATTCGTTTCACGATCTGGCGGTCGAACCGATTAACGAATTAAACGCGCAAATGCAGGAGAACGCCAAAGCCGAAGAGACGAACCCGCAACTCGAACAACTCACCGAACAGGGAGAAACCGTCGCCCGCAATCTCGAAGCCTTGCAAAACCGTATGGATGCGATCGCAGCGGCTCAGCAGCAAAGTAAAGAAGATGTGCTCGCAGCTATGGAGCAGTTCCAGCGCGAATTGACTCGGCAGAATGCTCAACTGTCAGCCGATGAACTTGCCGATCTCAAGGAGAAAATCGCCGAGATGCGGGCCGCCATGCAGGATCTTCTGCAAGATCAGGAAGAACTCATGGAGATCACTCCCGCTGTTCCCGATCTGCTCGTGGAAGACCTCGCCGAAAAACAGGACGATCTCGACGTCGACATCGACGAAAGTCTCGCCGATGCCCGACAACTCCTGGAGACCGAAGAATACCGCAAGTTGAAACAACAACAGGATCCCAACGCCGCGGAACAAGACGACGACTCGGAAACGCCCCCGGACACACAAATGGAATCGTCGGACAAAGAAAACGACGAACCGATGTTTCAACCCGCGCTCGGCGGCCCCAAGCCGATGGTCGATCCTAAGCTGGCTGAAAAGCCAATGCCGGCAGAGAAGTCAGAGCCAAAACCGAGCGATCCTGCACCGGCGAACGACGATTCCCCCGCCCCCGAAGCCAATAAGAAAAGCGATGCACAAGCTGATGCGGCAGCAATGAGAACGGCACTCGAACAGCAACAGCGTCAGCAAGCCAAAGCGTTGAGCGAAGCCGAACAAAGTCTCGGCAGCGACGAACAAACCGTCGACGAGCTACTCAACAATCTCGAACAACAACTCGCCGCAGCGATGACGCAAATCGAACCGAACAAGTCCTCATCGCCAGAACCGATCGAACCGGACGCTGCTGATGAAACGGAAGCACCGGCTACCGCCATGGAAATCCCACTCGATAAACTCTTGCCGCAATTGACGGAAGAACAGTCTCAACAACTCGCTGAAATGTTGAAGTCCGAAACAATGAAAAAAGCGATGGCGATGGCCGCACGCAGCAAGCAGGCCGATCAGAAGAAACAACAAAAACAGCAGCAACCTCCAAACGCTTCACAACCGCTCCCTTCAGAGAACCCGGAAGGCAATCTGTTGGGGACGCTTCCCGGCGAACAGATACTGCGGATAGAACTGCTGAATCTCGACCCAGCCTCTCGAAAAGTGATTCTCAACATGCAACCGTCGCAGCGAGAAGAAATTCTGCAGGGACTCCGCGAGGATGGCCCCGAAGGGTATCGGGAATACATCCGCGATTACTTCGAACGGTTGACGAAAGTCAAATCGGAGGCGAAATAAGTATTCGACGTCAGAGCGGTTGAAACATTGTATTCTGCGACTTGATCTTCATCACGGCGAAAGATAACTCAACAGACCGAATCGACAGCGCACCTATGTGGTCCTGGTTTCTCAAAATCATTGGCGTCTCACCCGATGTGCTCACCCACCTCGAACGGGCCGAACTCGTCTGGCAACGGCCGGCCATTTTGTGGCTCGGACTGCTCCTGATCGGACCGGCGGGATATTTCATTTACCGCCGGCAACTGGTCAATCTTCCGACGGTCGCATCGAAATGGCGGAACATCTTAACCGCGACCCGCGTGACGACACTGCTGATTCTGATCGCCATTCTTGCCGGGCCATACCTGCGAATCGACCACAAATTCGAACGCAAGCCGATTGTTGCCGTGCTGTTCGACCGCTCGCAAAGCATGAATCTTCCGGCAGGACCGTTCGAAACCGATGACGAATCGCTCGAAGCGGCGACGGGCCTCGGTCATGACCCGACGCAGCCGATCGATGAATCCGCAAAAAAAACGATCGATGAAAAAAGCCGCGCCGAACTGGCACATGCGTTGTTTCTCTCCGCGCGGGAAGACTGGCTCAAACAACTGGATGATCAATTCGAAGTTCGCTTTTATTCGGTCGCTCGCGAAACCGAACCTCTGGCCGATCCCTTTTCCGAACAGGGGAACACCACGACAATCGCTGCCGAGGGTCCGGCGACGCACATCGGCACGGCGGTCAATCATGTGCTCGAAGAGGCCGCAGGACAAGCCGTCGCGGCGATGGTTCTCTTCAGCGACGGACAAAACACGGGGGGATTTTCTCCGAGCGAATCGATCGCATCGGCCAATCGGGCGAAGACGCCTTTGTTTCCTGTCCTTGTCGGCAGCCGAAAGCGATTGCAGGATCTTTCGATCGTCGATGTTTACACGTCGGGCCAGGTTTCTGTCGGCGATACCGTTCGCGTCGCCGTAACGATCGAATCGCAAGGTTTCGACGGCAGGCCGATTACGGTTGAACTCCGCGAAGGAGAAAAAACGCTCGACGCGAAAGAATTGACGCTCTCCAGTTCCGAACAGCAGCAACTCGAACTGATTTTCGTCGCGACCGAACCGGGACTGCGTTACCTTACTGTTGTCGTGCCGTCGTTTCCCGAAGAACCCGAAGCGCTACGCACGAACAACACCGACGTAGCCATCGTCCGTGTCAGCGAAGATAAACTGAAACTCCTGATCGTCGAAGGGCTCCCCCGCTGGGACTTTCGATTCTTGAAGAATGCCGTCAAACGCGATCACGGCCTCGCCGGTGCAACGTCCGACGAAGTCGACATTCTGCTTGAAGCCGAATGGCGAAGACTTTCTACCGAAGAACAGCAGACGAAACTCGAGCAGGTCGTCGAGTCTCTTGCCGATTATCATACCGTCGTTCTGGGTGACGTTTCGCCAGAGTTGCTCAAAGAGTCGTGGCGTCCGTTACTCATCGAATCGGTGCAGAATCAGGGACTGGGACTGATCGTCGCGGCGGGCCCGAATTTTATGCCGCAGGCGTTTGATTCGAGTTTTCAGGAACTCCTTCCCGTACAACTCCGTCCGAAAACGCAGGGGACCGAAGCCCCGGCCTATAAGCCGTTTCGTGTGGAAGTCTCTCCCCCGGGTTTGATTCACGATGCCATGCGATTGTACGACGATCCCGCACGCAACCAGTTCGTCTGGACGCGAATGCCCCCGTTTTACTGGTCGGCGGCGGCGGAGCGAGCCTCCCCGGCGGCAACCGTCCTCGCCTGGAATCCCACCGTTGAAAACCGTTTCGGCAAGATGCCTTTGATCGCCTACCATTACGCCGGAGAGGGCAAAGTCGCATTCGTCGGCACCGATTCAACCTGGACATGGCGACAGAATGTGGGAGATCGTTATTTTTACCGTTTCTGGGGACAGATGATTCGCTTCGTGGCGCGTAAAGAGACGTCGGGGAAAAAAATCGATTCGCTGGAAGTCCGTCCCCTGCGTGCCCAGCCGGGCGAAAAAGCGGAAATCGAACTCTTCGCTTATAACACCGACAACTCGCCTCGCTCTGACGCCAGTTTGGAAATTACCGCCGTAGGACCAAACGGCAACGAAACTGTCGAATTGCTCCCCGACGTCGCTCACGAAGGACGCTACGTCGGTCAATATGCTCCGAAGCAGATCGGCGAACATCGGTTGCTGTATCAACCGGCGTCGACGAAAAAACCGGTCGAAGCGAAACTCCGTGTGATTCCCTCGGCAGTCGAACTCCGCGATCCGAATGTCAATCGACCGTTCCTTGACAATCTCGCACAGGCAACCGGCGGTAAACTTTTGAAAATGAACGAACTCCACGACATGCCGGAACTGCTGACGGGGAAACCTCAGCTCGTAGAAATCCACCGTGAAGCGACGATCTGGGATAACTGGCTGACACTTTTGCTGCTGGTGATTGTGTACTCTATCGACGTCGGTATCCGCCGTTTGATGGGACTGTCGTAACGTCCGTAAGCAGGTCTCGTCGTCATAGGCAGACGGAAATCGACAACGAAAACAACAAGGCGATGTTTATGATCCACCGAATTCCCGGCACAATCAGAATTCGCACGATAGCAATTGTTGCCAGCTTCGCGGCGTTCTTTGTTGTTCTGCCTCGACACTCAACGCTTACCGATCCTGCGTCTCTCTATTCGCAAGACGAACCGGCGGCGGCCGATGCCCCCACCACCCCCGCAGAGACGGCGATTCCTTTGACCGAATCCAAAGTCGTCGATCGCGTGACCTCGGCACTCGACCGGTCGATCGAGTACCTCGCAAATCATCAACGTCCCGATGGATCGTGGGACAACTGCAATGCCGGCAATGCCCTCTCGTTATTGGCGATGTTGGGACGCGGTCATGTCCCCGGTCGCGGACCTTATCGCGACATACTCTCCAAAGGACAGGATTATTTGCTCAAGACTCAGAACGATCAGGGCGTGTTCATCTCGAAGCGCACCGCCGGTTCGGGGCCCATGTACGAACACGCCCTCTGTACGCTCGCCTGCGCCGAACTGTACGGCATGGATCCCAGTCCGGTTCTCGAAGAAAAACTGCGCAAGGCGGTCGCTGTGATTATCTCGTCGCAGTCTCCCGCCGGGGGATGGAGATATCATCCGAATCCGAACGATCAGGATTTGAGCGTTTCGGTTATGCAGATTGTCGCTCTGCGGGCGGCAAATAACGCCGAAATTCCCGTACCCGAAACGACGATCGAAAAGGCCATTCAATATGTCCGTTCGTGTGCGCACGCCAACGGCGGCTTTGGATACCAGAGCCCGGCACAAACGCCGCAGACCTCGGCGGCGGGGGTCGTTTCGCTGCAACTGCTCGGGCAGTATACCGATCCATCGGTCGATAAAGGTCTCGTCTATCTTTCGGCCATACCGATCGAGTGGTCGAATACTGGGGTGCAGTATTTTTACTACTTTCATTACTACGCCATTCAGGCGCAGTATCAGGCAGGAGGAAAGTGGTGGAACGACTGGCATCCACGCATCCGCGAACTGCTGCTCGAACACCAGAAATCCGACGGCAGCTGGGAGGTTCCCGCCGGCACGTCCGAACAAGCCAACGTCGTCGGCGACAACCGCATCTATTGGACGGCGATGTCCTCGCTGATTCTCGAAATCTACATGCACTATCTGCCGGCGTATCAAAGGTGACAGACAGGCTTGTTGCCCCATGCAGTCGGAATGACGAATGTCGAAGCCCCAATGTCGAATCAAATACAAATGACAAATGTCCAAATGTCGAAAAAAGGTGAGCGATCATAAAACATTTCGGGCTTCGTCATTGATTCGACATTCGGATTTCGAAATTCGTCATTCAGTCGGAATCAAATCATCCCAGCTCCCGCGCCGCCGTCGACGCATCGGCGTATTCCTTGAGCTGATCCTCATCGAGTTCCACCCCCAGCCCCGGGGCTTCCGGAACTCTGGCTGCCGCCGGACCTAAGTCGAGCGGTTTGGTCAGCAAATCGACTTCGTGATACAACGGCCCGATCAGATCCGCCGGATACCTCTCGCTGTCGATCGTCTTCGAGGCGGCGGCGACGTGCAGCATCGCGGCGGTTCCCACGCCGAGTTCCAGATTGCTGCCGATCGAACAGCAAATCCCCGCTGATTTCGCGACGGCGGCGATTTCCAGCGTCGACGCGATACCGCCGTGCTTTCCTGGATACACGCTCAAGATGTCGACGGCTCCGGCACGGGTCAGTTGCCATGCATCATTCAGCGTGAAGATGCTCTCATCGGCCATGATCGGAATACGACTCATCCGTCGCAGTTCGGCCAGCGCGTTCACATCGGTTTGCGGAATCGGCTGTTCGACGAAAAAGACGTCGAGTTCGGCAAGGCGGTCGAGCATGTTCCGAGCGGTCGGCAAATCCCAGCCGCAGTTGACGTCGACGCCGATTGGAATATTCGGCCCGGCGAGCTCGCGTACCGCTTTGACTCGCTGCAAATCGGCTTCGGGATCGGTCCCCACTTTCACCTTCAGGCATTTGACGCCCCAATCGAGAAACTGTTTCGCGAGTTCGAGAGCCTTGGGAACCGGAAACGCGCCAACGACCATCTTGATCGGAATCTCATCGCGGACTTTGCCACCAAGCAGTTGATAGACCGGCACGCCGTGCACCTTGCCGCAGAGATCCCACAACGCCATCTCGACGGCGGCTTTGGTGAACGGATTCTGCACGCAACAGCGTTCGATCGGCAGACGCAAGCGGTTGAAATCGAGCGGATTCTGTCCGATGAGCAGCGGAGCCATCAGCCCCTCGACCACCGCTCGGCACCCCTGGCTCGTTTCACCGCTCCATCTTGCCGCGAGTGTCGCCTCACCGATGCCGACGAGACCTTCGTCGGTTTTCAGTTTGATGATGACATACGGCGAGACGACATGCTCGCCATGCGCGGTCTTCGTCATCAGTCCCTTTTTAAGAGGAACAAGCACGGGGAGGGTTTCGACGTGAGTGATTTTCATCAATCGTATTCCTGGAGTGAATGCGGTGAGGTGCAAATGTCGAATGTCGAAGCACAAATGTCGAATCAAATCCGAATGACCATATGTCGAATGACGAAGGTGTTCGGTCTTTGGTCATTTGTGCTTCGTCATTGATTCGACATTCGGATTTCGACATTCGACATTCAAAACTCGATAACTTGCTTCCAGTTTTCGTAAATGATCTTGTGAATCGCCTCTTCGGGGAATTTTGGAAACTTCGTTCCCTCAACGATGTCGTTGACTTTGCCTAAACCGGAAATGACTTGCTCGGGCGTCGCCGACGGGAAGTCGGAACCGTAGATCAGTTTGTGTTCGACGCCATATTCGAGTGCCGTGATGAATGCCTGCCAGTGACGCCACGGCCGATAATGAAGAGCCGAGACGTTAGCATACAGATTCGGATGCTTGCGGATGAAGACGATGCACTCGGTCTCCCACGGATGCCCCATATGAGAGATGATAATCCGCAGATCGGGACAGGCGATTGCGATATCCTCGAGAGCGATCGGATTCGACCATTTCAACGGCCCGGTGCGAACGAACGACGTTCCCTGATGAATGTTGATCGGAATCCCGAGTTTCTCGACCTCGCGAAATAAGGGGAGATGACGAGGATCCTGCGGATTCCAGTTCTGATAAATCGGTGAAACTTTCAAGCCTTTCAGGCCGAGATCGTTTACATAATACCGCAATTGAGAAATGCAGTCGGGATCGTTGGGATCGACCGAACACCAGCCCTGAAACCGGTCGGAGTGCTCTTTCACGAACTTGGCGATCAATTCTTGATCGGCGTTAATCCCGCAATAAGGGGCTTTGATGCCGAAGACGATCACCTTGTCGCAATTCTTTGTCGCTTCCAGCAATTGCTTGGGATTCGAATCGAAGTTGTGCTTCGACTCGGCCGCGAAATGAACGTCGGGCGTCATCCGCATCTTGGCTTTCTTGGCCTCCCACGCAAATTCCACGAATTCTTCCGAATAGTGATCCGGATACCACATCAAATTCGTATGCGTATCAACCAGCATGGTGTCTCCCTCTCAAGTTCACGCACAAACTGTAACGGTATTTATTCGTTTAATGTTCGGCGCTGTCGTCATCGAAGATCCGTCGGCTCGGATCGAGCAAAATCCACGACAGTGCGCCTGCGAAATTCACGACGACAAATAAGTATAAAATGTAATTCCAATCGGCATCATGAGCTTTGATGTATTTGAATAAATATCCGACCATCACCGGGCATAAGAAAGCTCCTGCCGCACCGCATGAATTCATGATACCGAAGATCAGCGCCGAACGCTTACCGCTGACGTCCAGACAGGCTGCCCATGTGCTCGGGCCGGCAATGCTGGCGAGAAACGCACCGAGCGAGATGAGTAATATCGCCGAGGAGTCGTCGACGACGAGCACCGCCATCCAGGTACACAGAGCACACAAGCCCATCGACACGGCCGCCGTCAGACTGCGGCTGACCCATTTGTTGCCGGTCTTGACATAAATGTAGTCGACGGCGACTCCGCCGGCGAGCGAACCGGCACCGAAGGCAATCATCGGCAGCGTGGCCCAGTTGCCCGCCGTTTCAAGTTTCATCTGACGGGCCTCTTCCAGATACCGGGTGAACCACGTCGTGAAGAATTCGTAGGCGAACGCTCGAAAAAAACCTTGCAGGCAGATCATCCACATCGTGGTACTCGCCAGCATGATCAACAGGCCTTTCATCGCCGTCAATCGATGAACCGTTTCGTTGACCTGAAGCGATTCGGCGGGGGGACTCACCCCTGCGGCATTGGCGCCGTCGCTTTGCGAAATGCCTTCGTTCTTAAGCCAGGGATGCTTCGACGGACGATCGCGGTAAATCCAGACGAAGGCGACGGCAAAGATGATTCCGGAGGCGGCGTACCAGCGATAGATTTCGGTCCAGGGCATCGGAGAAATCGATGAGCTTAACGTTCCCTTCAGCAAATACGGCGTGAGAAATGTCGCAATGACGCCGCCGACCTGCATTGCAATGCCAATCAGCGAACTATACAGTCCGCGGTAATGCTCTTTGACCCAGGCTCCGATGACCAGGGCACAGCACGGAACCATGCCGGCTTGAAACATTCCCATCACAATGCGTGCGGCATTCAATCCCCATTCGCTATCGGTCGTCGTGAACCAGATTGTGCTCAGCGACCAGCCGACAGCCATGACCGGAAACACGCTGCGCACGCTGAACCGCTGCGCCAACCAGCCCCCCGGAACCTGGCACATCACATAACCGATATTGAAGACGCCGAGTATCGAACCGACGGCGACTTCGTCGATCTCGAAATCCACTTCGAGCGTTTTGTTGATCGCCGACATCACTCTCGTGAGATACGCACTGATCGGCGCCAGGCAGAGCAGCCCCAAGACAAGATACCTGACCCACAGCATGCGTGAACTGTCGGGACGGTCGATCAACATCGTCGGCTCGAGCTCGCGATTCATTCCGGACTTGTCTCCTCGCTTCGATCGGTTTCGGCCGATTCGGTTTCAATCGGTGTTGCCGATTCTTTAATGTCGGAATTCCGAAACGCGATCGCCGTCGCCGTCGCATAGGCCCGGCAGTGCGAGATGGTGATCATCACCTGATCGATCCGGAGTTTCTGCGCGAGGTCTTCAGCACCACCGTGGATGCGAATCACCGGTTCGCCGCTGCGCTTCGAGACGACTTCGATATCCTGCCAGTGAATACCTCTCGTAAAGCCGGTGCCGAATGTTTTCATCACGGCTTCTTTTGCGGCCCAACGTCCCGCATAATGCTGAAAACTGTTCTTACGGCGCTGGCAGTAACGGACTTCTTCTGCCGTGAAGACGCGATTGAGAAACAGATCGCCGTGGCGCTCGATCATCTTGCCGATGCGCACGATCTCTACGATATCCGTTCCAATGCCGACAATCACTGCGTTGACCCTTTATGCTTGGCGAAAGGCCGACAGAAAATATACGTTCCCGCGAACGTCCCGGCCAGGACTTCTAAACACCAGACGAGTGCCGGCCAGGGCCGATCGAACGATCCAACGGCCGTGAGCCGTTTTTGCAAGTATCGCTCGAAACTTCGCTCGCGTGCGAGGTCTTCGCGCAACAGACGCTCGTATTGTAGCATCTCCTGTTGATCATGACTCTCTTCCCCCCCGGCTTCGGCGTCGATTCGAGACGACTGCAACTGCTGCAAGATGGGATGTGATTCGTTCTGCTTGTCGAGAATCGCGGCTTGCCGCCACCACGTGCCGACTCCGATACCCGATTGCAATGTCACGATCAGCACGGCGGCCAGAATTGTCCAACGCCTACCCGGAGAGAGCCCCCACGTCTTCTGCAGATACCGTAACACCCCTCCTGCCAAAAGCCCCACGGCAATCGCGAACCATCCGAGCAGTTTCACCCGCGCCGGCAAATTGACGGCGACGATGCCGATCACCGTCAATGCCAGCACCGACGAAATCAGCCATTCGACGATCGAAACCTTCGTCGAGGGAGGGGGCTCGGAAGTGACAATCGTCGGGCCGTCAGACAAGTTTCTTCCCCAACCCGCAGGCAGAGCGTACGCGGTCGAGCACTTCCTGTCCTTTGAGTCGCGCCCGCTCGGCACCGGTTTTCAAAATATCGCGCACGGTCTGTTTATCCTTGACCAGTCCCTCCCGCCGTTCGCGGGCGGGCTCAAAATATTTCCAGGCGGCATCATATAACAGTTGTTTGGCTTCACCGTATCCCATGCCGCCGGCGCGATATCGCTGTGCCAATTCGATCTGTTCGTCGGAAGTGGAAAACAAACGATACATTTGAAAGACGTTACAGGTTTCCGGAGTCTTAGCTGCTTCGACGGGTTGCGAGTCGGTCTTGATCGACATGATCTTCTTTCGCATCGGCTTGGCCGCCTCGAAAATTTCGATGACGTTGCCGTAGCTTTTCGACATTTTCTCGCCGTCGACGCCGGGAACTTTGGCAGCGTCGTCGAGCACCCGCGCTTCGGGGAGCACAAGCACGTCGCCGTAATGCAGATTGATTTTCTGCGCCACGTCGCGGGTCACTTCGATGTGCTGTACCTGATCGTGACCGACCGGCACGATGTGGCTGTCGTACAATAAAATGTCGGCGGCCATCAGAACCGGATACGAAAACAACCCGGCATCGGCAGGAAGCCCTTTCGCGATCTTGTCTTTGTAGGCATGACATTTTTCGAGCAACGACATCGGCGTCGCCGTCAGTAGAATCCACATCAGCTCGGTGACTTCCGGAATATCGGACTGCCGAAACAGCGTGGCATGATCGGGATTAAGCCCCAGTGCGAGAAGATCGATCGCTGCTTCCAACGTATATTCTTCGAGCAGATTCGCATCTCGCACCGTGGTCAGGGCGTGCAGATCGGCGATGAAATAAAACGCCTGATCGTGCTCCTGCAGCGCGATATACTGGCGAATGGCTCCAAAGTAGTTACCCCAGTGGAAGCGGCCGGTCGGTTGGATTCCAGACAGGACGCGCATGCTCTCATCTCCTCTGATACATCGTTCGTTTATCGCCGCTTCAGGGCATCGGCCGCAGTTTTGTTTTTGTTTTTCTCCCTCTCCCTCTGGGAGAGGGCCGGGGTGAGGGTGCCTTCATACCGGCTTTCCTCTGTGACTTCGTCTTATTATCTTCGGCACTGGCAGAGCCAGTGGCACGCCAGCGATGCGATTTCACCTGTTGCAGGCTGGCACCGGCCCATCGGCTTGCAGAGTTCCGATGACATCTTGAACCCGTTGGCACTTTTCGGCTTCCAGGCAACGATCGAGTTCGTCGACGAGTTGCGTCGCCAACGTTGGATTGTAGAAATTCGCCGTACCGATTTGTACTGCGGAAGCCCCCACAACAAGAAAATCCATCACATCGTCGATCGATTGAATCCCTCCGATTCCAATAATCGGTATCGAAACCGCGCGAGCCACCTGGTAGACAATGCGCAGTGCTACCGGTTTAATTGCCGGGCCGCTCAATCCGCCGAGGATTCCCCCCAGTCGCGGTTTACGACGACGCCAGTCGACGGCCATTCCCTGCACAGTGTTAATGAGTGCCACGGCATCGGCACCGCCGGCTGCCGCAGCCGCAGCAATTGTCGGCACACTGGTGACATTCGGCGTCAATTTGGCAATGATCGGATGGGGACACGCCTCGCGAACGGCTTTGACCACCGCTTCTGTCAATTGGGGATCGGATCCCATATCGACACCGCCGCTGACATTCGGGCACGAGATATTCAATTCGAGCGCAGCAATTCTCGATTCCGGTGCCAGCCGTTCGGCCATCGTGCGAAATTCATCGATGTTTTTGGCCGCAATATTGACGATTAATGCGGTTCCCAGACCACAGAGATAATCGAGGTGTTTTTCGAGAAATACGTCGAGGCCGTCGTTGTCGAGGCCGATCGAGTTGAGCAGTCCCGCTGATGTTTCGACGGTACGGGGAGGAGGATTTCCCGGCCGGGGGAGGGGAGTGACGGTCTTGGGAACGATGCCTCCTAAACGCGAGAAATCGGTGTACGCCTGCATTTCACGAGCGTAACCAAATGTCCCCGAAGCCACGAGGATGGGATTCTTGAGTTTCAGGCGATTCAATTCGACGTCTAATTCGGGCACAACCACATTCCCGGGAGATAATACGTGTCGGTGAGACGGCTCCGGAGCACATGGTACATCTCCTCAGCACAAGACGCAAACGCTCGGTATCGCTGTTGGAGGGGGAGGTCAATGGGTGGTACGTGCGCGCCACTCGACGGACGGAGCAGGGGGGAAGATTGCAGAGGGCTCGCAGCAGTCGATCAAAGACGGACGACACCATCGACAAAGAATTCAGCCGACGACACTCGGTTCGCAACGAACGTCATATCCATCACGCGAAACGGGCGAAGGGCTCGATTCTGCTCGGAAGATATTTGTCCCTTCCGATATTCGATCGAAAATCGGAAGGGATCAGACGTCTTCAGATCAGATCACGCCGCCGTGTGTTCGGTAAGGTGTCGCCACATCGGGCATATCGAGTCCCCAGATGCGCGACCAGATTTCCGGAATGTGTCGCAATCCTTCCGACACGTAAATGAGCTGTTGAGCCCGCAAATCGTGCGACGAGGAATAGATAGGAACAATGCATCCCGTATTGACGAGAGTCCCCAGAAGCAACAAGCTGCACAACAATGCCTTACGCATGAGCATCCTCCATGATAGGAACCTGCAGTTAACGCTGTGACGTTCAGCGACCGAGTTCCTTGTCTTCCCTGTGATCGATGACGAACTGATTCGCAACTTATGTCTTAATGCCGCTGCCGGTGGACGGAATTCTTTGACGGATTCTGGCTGTCGTGGCAAAACAAAGCTGACCGGTTGAATACCGACGCGATAGTTCAAACAGCGACGATCTTGTCGTCTGCTGAATTTCGACGTGACGGCTTGTACGAATTGACGATTGGTGTGATGAGGATCTCATACGGATGGATATCCGTTACCCCTCTGGCAAAATGTGAACTGATGAATTCTGACCGAATGGTCGGGGCGGGAAAGACCTGCTGTTCTGTTCGTTTCGATATGTTCCAACCAACAGCTCTGCAAGACGAGTCTCTTGCAGATGTTAACTCACGGGCCTCAAATGGAAGGATTCGCGGGAGGATTTGTTTCTGGTGTCGAGATGGGAGTCGAGTACGGAGCCGACGGCGGCTGCGATTGTTGCGTCAGACGTGCATTTTCCTGCACTTCCAACTGACGAACCTGTTCTTCCATCTCCTTACCCGGCTTGAAAGTAACGACGAATTTCGCTTCGACGTCGACTCTCTCGCCCGTTCTGGGATTTCTTGCTTTTCGAGCTGCGCGTTTTTTAACTTCGAACACGCCGAAGTTACGCAACTCGATCCGTCGTTCTTCCACGAGGGTGCGAACGATGGCATCAAAAGTTTTTTGCACAATTTCCTTGGTCTTGAGTTGGGTCATCCCAATCTCATCGGAAATCGTTTTTACTATTTCTTTTTTGGTCACGACTGGAAACTCCCGTAAGAGTGGCCGTCGGACCGCATGTCTCCGCCGTAGAGCTATGCGTCCTGCCCCAAATGTAATGGCTTTTAGGACTTAGTGTCAAGTCGATTTGCGTAAAGTTCATTCGGAGATTGCAAATTTTTTCAATTTTCAAGGCCAGCAAATTCCGAAAATACGGTCGCTGCTATCTCCAATTATCGGCAGGGATAACCGCTAGAATCACTAAAATCGGAAAATTTCCGCGCGCACGACCAAACAAAAAGCCAGAGTAAAACACATAACACATTACTAAATAACATGTTACAATAAAACACCCGTCACAAATAAATTTGGAGATCCAATGGCTCAATTCCCTGGCAAGCCGGCAGATCACCACTGGGAACTCCACAACCCATACGAGAGCTGGCACTTCGGAACAATTTGTCAGGAGTCTGCCCCGTCGTCTACGCACCATGTCGCCGATCCGTGCAGTACATCAAACGTCCATGCGGCGAGCCTGGGCTTCGATCTGCTCGATCGGATAAAAGTCGCCTTTTCCGCTGCCGGGACAAACGGCCTGAACTTCGTCCCAATCGTCGGGCGATGCCATGTTGGATGGCCAAAAGGGCCACGTTTGACACTGCGTCGGTCGGACCGGGTAAATCTTGCAGCCGCGCGTCTGCGGATCGAAAAACGAGCAATCGCCGTTGGCGTGCTCGGTGAGCGACACGCGACGTCCGACAAGGCGGGTGTGATGAATGCGCAATTCACCGATGCTGATTCCCAGGTGCTTGGATATGGTCTCGAGTTCTTCGTTGCTCACCCAGACCACACCGGGAGCTCCCGTACAACAATTGCCGCATTGAGTGCATGAAAAACAGAGACCGTCGCGATACCAGGGTTCGCCGTTCTCGTTTCGCTCAACACTCAGTGGTTCGTTGTCGCTCATGCATGGCAGTGTAGATCGAACGCCATCGGCGGACAACGTTAAATTGACCCCTGTCGATTTGCTCGTAAAAAATATCTCTTTCGCAAAGCCGAGGTGCGGTGAAAGTCTGGGCTTCCGGCTACAATACGGTTATGAATGAGACGCATCACTTCACGCCAGCGCCGGGTCAACTCCCGACCGGTGGCATCATCCTCTGCGGAGGGAGAAGTAGCCGCATGGGTGTGCCCAAATGTTCGCTTCCCTTTGGAAACGAACTGATGCTGCCGCGTATCGTTCGCCTCGTGTCTTCGGTCGTATCACCGATCATCGTCGTCGCGGCGCCCGATCAGGAACTTCCCGAGTTGCCGGGCGACGTCGTGATCGTTCGCGATCGTGATGCTCATCAGGGTCCGCTGAACGGCATGAAGTACGGACTGGAAGCCTTGCCGGAGGGAATCGAAGCGGCCTATCTTTCATCATGCGATGTGCCACTGCTCATGCCGGAGTTCATATCGGCGATGATCGGCCATCTTGGTCATTATGATCTGGCTGTGCCACAAGAAGAACAGTTCTTTCACCCCCTGGCGGGTGTCTATCGCAAATCGCTGGTGCCGAAAATCCGCGATTTGATCGAAACGAAACGCATGCGCCCCTTGTTTCTCATCGAAGAGTCGCGTTCTCATCGTGTTGACGTGGAAGAATTGCGAACGGTTGACCCGGAGTTACACTCTTTAAAAAATGTCAATTCGCCCGAGGACTATCAGGCGGTACTGACGATTGCCGGTCTGGGGGTCTCTTAATGTTTCATCGACAAACTGATTTTGCTTGTGCCACTTTTGCTTGTGCCCATACAGAGACAATTGAATGACATCGCCGAATCGATCCCCTTTTGAAGTTCGCATGAAAGGCTTTGCCAGCCGCACGCTGGTTGCGGATGCAGTGCGTTGGGTCGACGACCAGATTTCGTCTCTTGGCGAAGAACGCCTGGCCGTCGCTTCGGCATTCGGCCGCATACTCTCTCACGATATTGTCTCGCCGATGGATGTCCCCGGCTTCGATCGGTCGGCGATGGATGGTTACGCTCTTCGGGGTGAAGAGACCGACGGAGCCAGCCCTTACAACCCCCTCTCGTTACGCATTATCGGCGAATCGCTGCCGGGACGAGAATTCGGCGACGAGTTGATTCCAGGGTCGGCTGTCCGCATCATGACGGGTGCACCGGTTCCGCGCGGAGCAGACGCCGTGTTGCCGGCGGAATTCGCAGAAGAACAGGACGACACGCTGATATGTCAGGCCGCCGTCCCTACGGGAAAAAACATCAGTTGCCGCGGCGAAGATGTGGTAGCCGGTTCGACCGTCTGGAAAACTGGCCGCTCCCTCCGTCCGCAGGATCTCGGGCTGATGTCGTCGCTGGGGATCGCCGAAGTAAACGTGAGACGACAACCGCGCGTGCGGATATTCATCACCGGCAGCGAGCTGGTCACACCAGGTCAGCCGCTCGGGCCGCATCAGATTTACGAAGCGAATTCGAGCATGCTCGCCGCACTCGTCCATCGCGATCGCGGGATTGTGGAATCGATTCACTTCGTAGGAGACGACAAGGAACAACTACGAAACTCGCTCACAACAAATGGTGCGGATGTCGTGTTGATCTCCGGCGGTTCAAGCGTCGGCAAGGAAGATTTTGCACCGTCGATACTCGCGGAAGAGGGAGAGTTGCCGATCCACGGCGTCGCTATGCGTCCCTCGAGTCCGACCGGCATCGGCCGCATTAAACAGTCGCTGGTCTTTCTGTTGCCGGGGAATCCAGTTTCGTGTTTGTGTGCGTACGATTTTTTTGCCGGACGAGCCATTCGCCAACTCGGTGGTCGATCGGCGGACTGGCCCTACCGCACCGCTCAACATCAACTGACTCGCAAGATCGCCTCGGCCATCGGTCGCGTCGATTATTGCCGTGTGAAGCTCGACAAAGTCGGCGTCGAACCGTTATCGATCAGCGGTGCTGCGATTTTATCGTCAACAACGCGAGCCGACGGTTTTGTCGTCGTACCGCACGATCTGGAAGGCTATCCCGTCGGTGCGACGGTGATGGTCTATTTATATGACGCAGCCGGAAACGAATCATGACCGAACGTCAGCAGAACGCCTCTTCTTCTGTACCTGCCGCAGGACTGCAACAGGAACAGTTTCTCGACGTCATCAGCAAAGAGGAAGCAACGCGGCGGTTTCAACAGCATCTCACTCTGTCACCTCTGGGTGAAGAAGAGGTTTTGCTAGAGGCGGCGCTCGGTCGCGTTCTCGCGCAAGATATCATCTCGAACATCGATGTCCCCGCATTCGATCGCTCGAATGTCGACGGCTTCGCACTCCAGGCGTACGACACCTACTCGGCCGCCGAAGAAACGCCTCGTCTGGTGCGTCTTAACAATGAAAACATAACCCCCGGACAAGTCCCGCAGATCGCGATCACAGCGGGGACCGCAACCCCCGTTGCCACCGGTGCCATTATTCCTCGCGGTGCCGACGCCGTGATCATGATTGAAGAGACCGACTTCATCGACGGCCAGATCGAAATCCACAAAGCGGTCACACCGGGCCAGAATGTCACCTTCGCCGGTACCGATATCGCGAACGGCGAAACGGTGATCCGCCGCGGGCAATTGCTGACCTCCCGCGAAATCGGGGTACTCGCCGCGCTCGGCATCGTGCAAGTCTCCGTTTATCGCAAGCCGCGTGTGGCGATCATTTCGACGGGAAATGAAATCGTCTCGCCGGGCCAACCGTTACTCCCGGGGACTATTTATGATTCCAACGCCTCGCTCCTCGCCGCCGCGGTGACGGAACTCGGCGGCGAACCGCTGTCGCTCGGCGTGATACCGGATGACGAACAGAAATTGGCCGACGCATTACAAACAGCCAAAATAGCCGATGTGATCTTGCTCTCCGGGGGTACTTCCAAAGGGGCAGGGGACTTGTCGTATCGCGCGGTCAGCGAACTCGGTTCCCCGGGAATCGTCGCACACGGCGTCGCCCTTAAACCGGGGAAGCCGATCTGCCTGGCGGTTGCCGAAGGAAAACCAGTCGTCGTGCTCCCCGGCTTCCCGACGTCGGCGATTTTTACGTTTCACGAATTCGTCGCCCCGGTCATTCGTGCGTATTCCGGCATTCCCGCCGAACAACGCGAAACCGTCACTGCTGAAATTCCAGTTCGCATCCATTCTGATCGGGGGCGGACCGAATACCTGCTCGTCGGCTTGATTCAAAATGAACGGGGCTATACGGCCTACCCTATGGGCAAGGGATCGGGAGCTGTAACAACATTCTCACTTGCCGACGGGTTCATCACGATCCCCGCACAAACCGAACAACTCGAAGCTGGCTCGACCGTCAGCGTGCAACGGCTCGGTAAGCAGTTGCAACCCGCCGACCTGGTCGTCATCGGCAGCCACTGCATCGGACTCGACATGATTCTCAGCCGCCTGCATCAGCGGGGCATCACGTCGAAGTTCATGGCGGTCGGCAGCACCGGTGGCTTGACGGCGGCACAGCGTGGCGAATGCGACATCGCCGGCGTGCATCTGATGGACCCGTCAACGGGAATCTACAACACATCCTTTCTCACGCCGGGCCTCGAACTGATCTCGGGATATCAGCGACTACAAGGCATCGTTTATCGAACAGGCGATGAACGATTCATGGGCAAACCGATCGACGACATCTTCGCGAACATCGATAATTTCGCCAATAGCACGATGATCAATCGCAACGCCGGAAGCGGAACGCGGATTCTCATCGACCGCCGTCTCAAGGGAAAAAAACCGCCCGGTTACACGGTCCAGGCCAAATCGCACAATGCGGTCGCCGTGGCGGTCGAACAGGGGCGGGCCGACTGGGGACTGACGATCGCACCGGTCGCGAGCCGGTATCATCTCGAATTCGTTCCGGTGCAAGCCGAGCAATACGACTTCATCATTCCGCAGTGTCGTCTCGAACGACCGGCGGTGCAGGAGTTTCGTCGGCTGCTGGACGATCCGCAGATGCGGTCGGCCCTGCGGGAGATCGGATTGGGAGCGTGAGTTCCCACTGTTTGATTTCCCGCTCAGGCGGCGCTTGGTACAGATGCAGTTCGAGCTCGTCGTACGTGTCAACTTCGACATATTTTTCGGCGAGATTACGCACCTGTTCGAGTTGACGATCGGCTTTGTCGGGCGATTCCTCGACGTTGAAATCGATTTTCATCACCACACGCAAGACGCGCGGCAGCGATTCAACATGCAACTTGCGCTTGCCTCCATCCACGCGCGGTTTCGAACCGGGAAACTCACTCGCGATGGCCTCCTGCAACGGGCGGAACTTCACCGTGTGGAAATGCCAATAGACAAACATCGACGCCACCAGCACGCCGGCGAAAAGAAACATGGCAAGTACGACATTTTTTCCTGCATTCGAACTTGCAGCCGGAAATGAATCGGGGCGATCGTTGTTCTCAAGACTCGTCATTTGAATTTTATCATTCATCATTTTTGCGTGTATTTGCTCAATAAATCGTCGACGCCGGCAACCGGCAGCGGGTGCCCGTTTTCCCACGCGACATTCCCCAGCCGGTCGATGACGAACAACGCCGATCGTACATTGCCGGTCTGCTCATCCACAAGGCCCCACTGTTTGTGCAGCGTGTAAACGGGTTCGGGGTCGGTCAGTATCGGAATTGTCGATCCGTTCATCGTTTCGAGGAGCTTACGATTGACCTGAGGAAGTGCCGGAGTGATGCCGATGATCTTGATGCCGTCCGCCTGAACAACCTCGGCGACGCTCAAGACCGATTGAAACAGCCGATCGCGGTCCAACGGGTCATGAAAAAAAACGAGCCAGATTTCGTGCCGACCGATAAACGCCCCTGCGCGTACGATTTGATTCTCTTGATTGAACGCTTCGAACAGCGGTGCCGGACGTGTGGCTTGCCGATCAGAAACTTCGCCGGTCGGTGCCGACTGCCGTTCGCGCTCTTGCCGCGCCATCTTGTCGTACGACGCGGCGACTATCAGCACGCCGGCGACAAAGAGAATCCACAATCGTCGATCGATATTTTTCACGATGGGATCTCATCATGTGGTCGAGGTCGCGGCGATTTTTGGCGGTGTCTTCAATTTCTGATCGGTGGCCAGACGATTGAGGGCCTTCAAATACGCCAGGGCACTCGCCTCGATGATGTCGGTACTCAGTCCTTTGCCGTGATACGTTTTTCCCTCCGATGAAATTTCGAGATTGACCTCTCCTTGCGCTTCCTTGCCGCGAGAAACGCTTGTGACCTGATAATCTTCGAGTTTTGCTGACAATCCGGTGATGCGCTCCAGCGCCCAGTACACGGCGTCGACGGGGCCGTCGCCGATCGCCGCGTCGCAGTGGACTTTTCCCTCTTCATCTTTCAGTTCGATCGTTGCTGTCGGAATCGCCGTCGACCCGGCAGAGATATGCAGACTGACCAGTTGCCAGAGATCGACGCTGTCCGACAAGCGATTGTCGACCAGCGCGATGATATCGGCGTCGTAGACATCCTTCTTTTTATCGGCGAGCGCGATAAAGTCGTTGAAAATGGCTTGAAACGACTCGTCATCCAGCGAATACCCGAGCGCACTCAGCCGATCGCGAAAGGCATGCCGACCGCTGTGTTTTCCCAGAACGAGATTGGTACCGATGAAACCAACATCGTCGGGCCGCATGATCTCGTAGGTCGAACGCTCTTGCAGCATACCGTGCTGATGGATGCCCGCCTCGTGCGCGAACGCGTTCTGGCCAACGATCGCCTTGTTGCGTTGCACTTTCATGCCGGTGATCTGCGAGACAAGCCGGCTGGTCGGATACAGTTTCTGCGTGTTGATACGAGTCTGCACACCGTAATAATCTTGCCGCGTCTTGAGGGCCATCACGATTTCTTCGAGAGCCGCGTTGCCGGCCCGTTCGCCGAGTCCGTTCATCGTGCATTCAACCTGCCGGGCTCCTGCTTCGACGGCAGAGAGACTGTTCGCGACGGCGAGCCCCAGATCGTTATGACAATGCGTACTGATCACCGCTTTGTCGATGTTCGAAACGGTCTTCTTCAAATGCGTAATCACCTGATAGAAATGCGACGGCGTCGCGTAGCCGACGGTATCGGGAATGTTGACCGTCGTTGCCCCCGCCTCAATCGCCTTCTCGACGACTTCACTCAAGAAATCGAGTTCGGTGCGGGCGGCGTCTTCGGGAGAGAATTCGACGTTGTCGCAATAATCGACGGCCCGCTTCACCATTTCGACCGTCGTGCGGACGATTTCTTCTTTCGCCATTTTCAGCTTGTACTGGCGATGGATCGCACTCGTGGCGAGAAACACGTGAATCCGTTTGTTCTCGGCGTCTTTGAGCGCTTCCCACGCGCGGTCGATGTCATCCTTACGGCAGCGGGCCAGTCCGCAGATCGTCGTGCGATCCCCAAACTGATTCGCGATGTCGCGGACCGCAGCAAAATCGCCGGGGGATGCGATAGGAAACCCGGCCTCGATGACGTCGACCCCGAGTTCGACGAGCGCCCGGGCGACCTCCATTTTTTCCTCGGCGGTCATGCTGCACCCGGGCGATTGCTCGCCATCCCGCAGCGTGGTATCGAAAATGATGATGTTGTCGTTCGACATGTCGTTGTTTCCTTGCCGTTCCCGATTTGTTTCAATTTGTACTGTGCCAATAAAAAAACCCCAGGTCAACAGTTGACCGGGGTGGTTTTGATTCGTTTTTTTGCCGCAAAAACGCTACACCATCCCCGTGTCCCATAAGGATAAAAGGAGGCTTAAAGGTAAAGCGTGACGGCTGGCTGACATTATTGTTCCTGTTTTTTGTTTATTGCTTTAACCCATTATCGGCAAAGCGGGCGTCTTGTCAAGAGATGAGTTTTAACACCGCTGCAAATTCCACATGACATAATGACGAAATCAAAAGTAACAGGTTCGCTCAAAAACAATTCGCCATCGCGAAAATGCTTCATCTCGTAATACGCCCGTGAGGGGCGCGTTTGTGACATTTTCAACGATATTCACAAATTTCAAAGAACAACTGTTAAAAGCCAAAATGAAACGCGGTCACGAGAAGAGAAACGTGGGTTGAATTTCGAGTGAAAGGAAATTTGCGATGATAACCTTTGGCAAATGGATCATGATGGTTGGTGTCGGCTGGTTTTTCGTCGCTTTGATAATTGTCGTTGCGTATCAGGTCACAGGGTTTACCGGCTACGCTCCCGGATTTGAATGGATTGGTCTAGTCGTCTTTGTGCTGGTTTATCTGGGATTGGCGTTTTATTGCCCGTGCATCACAGTCCTTATCGGTGTATTTTTCATCTTCTTAGGAACACTCTTCGACCGCCGATCGATAACGTCTGTAAACATCACTTCAACGTCTTCAAATACGCATACAAATCGGCCCAGTCGCCGTCGTTAAGTTCTTTCAGCAACCCGGCGGGCATCATCGAGGTCTTGCTTACTGAACGCGATTCGATCTCGCCCGTGTTGAACCGGTGCGTCTGCAATGTCGCGTTGCGCAGAATAAAACCATCGACCGATTCGTAGATGATCATACCGTGGTAGATTTTTCCGTCTTTGGAAACGACGGACGACGCCTGATAACGAGGCGAGACGTCGCGGTTCGGAAAGACGATCGCCGTGAAAAGTTCTTCCAGCGAAAATCGCTTCGTGACCCCCGAGAGAGACGGTCCCAGCGCCTGGCTGCCACCGTGACAATGGCCGCACGAGCGTTTGTGGAATTGAATCTGACCACGGGACGCATCGCCGTTGTCCCAATCGATCTTCGCAAGCCGGCTTTGCAGATCGCTCATTTCGAGTTCGGAGGTTCCGAACAAACCGGCGACTTCCTGGGGATAACGTTTCGATAATTCCGACGTCCATTTTTCGATCGCCAACGGTTGCGGGGCGTATCCTTTCTCGCCATAGACGAAACCGGTTTCGATGCCGGTGGCCTGTTCGAGCAGTTTCACGAGTTTTTCTCTCAAGGGAAATTCACCGTTCGAATCCCCCAGCCACCGCACGGCACCAAGTAATGCAACGAATTCGGCGGGATCGTTTTTCGGCCCCAGTGCCACCAGCGCGTTTGTACTCGCTTCGAGCACTTCATACTGCCACGACGAGAGGCCGTTCACAAATTTTTTGCGATCATCCGCCGAAGGTTCGTCGGCTAGCGCAATTGTAATTGCCCCCTGCAGCGAAGGGTCGTCGTATTGCTCGCGGATTAAAGCAATGTCTCGCGATTTATTGGAAGCGTTGAGCAGAAAGACGACATCTGTCGTCCAGGGATAATCTCCCCCATCGGCGGCAATTTTCGCAGTAAACGCATCGATCGCCATTTGCAGATCGTCATCCGGCAATGGATCGAGAAACATCACGTGTGCCGGCCGGCCGAACTCGGGATGCTTGAGCAACGCCAAAGGGAGATCGGGATCGTAGGTTACCAGTTGAGCGAACATCTCGCCGACGCGGTCTTTCCAGTTGCTGTCGGTCTGATAGTTTTTCTCGGTCAATTTGCGATCGAGAGCAAGCAGGGCGGTTGCCGAGCGGCTGCGTTGGTCGTCCGACCGCTCACCCGGCAAACGGCTGAAGACGATGAGATAATGAATGTCGTCGACCGGGTCGGATTCGTCGGTGATCTGAGCCAACACATTTTCGCGGACCTGCACGTCGTCGACCTCGAACATCGACAACAGTCGCGCCAGTTCAAAGTCGACCGGTGAATCAAGAGGATATAACGCAGCCAACTTCTGCTTCACAGCATCGACATCGGATTGATACGACGAAAAATTAAGTGTAGCGGAGTAGCCATCAAACACCGGAGCCCTCCCTTCTTTCGGTCCGACGTCACCCCAGACAATTTGCAACAGCCGTGCTGCGTCGGCGTGCAGATCTTTCAGTGATGCATCGTCAAGTACCGACAACGCGAAGCCGCTCGCGTCAATGACCAGCGCAAGACTGTATTCCACCTGCCGTTTTCGGCCCCAGAAAAACCAAAGCCGCGCTCTGGGTCCACGCCGTGCGGCGACGTCGTAGACATGCTCGACAATGTCCGCCGGCATTCGACGAATGACTCTTGCTGCCGCCTGACGGACGCTCCGGTCGTCGTCATCCAAACAGGCGGTGAAGCTTTCAACGAGTCGAGAAAGGTCTTCGATTTGGGCGTCGCTTAACAGCGATTCTAATGTGGCCCGTTTGACAGCGGGATGCGTGTCATTCAAGTACGGCTGCAAGAGTGAGGCGTTCCACGCAATACGGTGATTACCCCCGGCAGCCCGAATGATCCGCTCTTTGACGTGTGCATTTCCATCTTGTGCAGCGCGTTCGAGCATTTCGACGTCGATGCCTCCGAACAGCTCGTCGATAATTTCTACGGCTCGAATGCGTTCGGTGTCGGTTCGCATGTCATCGAGCATGGCGTGTACGAAGGGGTCGCGGCCGAGCTGCTGTGATGCCGGAATCCAACGCGCGCGCGACCAACTCGCCAGCGGCTGCGGTGCGTTCAGACATTTCGCGAGAGAATCGCCATCCTGTGCCTGTAATGAAGCTGCATCGCCCTCAAACGTTACTCGATACACCGATCCTCGCAATCCCCGGCCACCCACGCTGACAAACAGGCTGCCGTCAGGGCCGACTTCTGCATCCGTCGGTGCAAAACCGTAATCACCCGCTGCGGACATAAACAGTTCGGGCTCGTCGCTTATCGGATTGCCGTTGTTATCAAGACGCACGACCAGCACACGGCCGTACGTCCAATCGAGCGCGAAAATCGCATCACGATACGACTCGGGGAACTGCCGATGGCGATAACAAATCACCCCCGTCGGCGAACCGCGGCCGCAATTGGCGACGACGGGCATCATGTCGAGAAATGGGTTGGGCCTCTTCCAACTCCGAGTGACCCAGCCCGCATCAGCGGTCGGCACCGCATGGAAGATCCGCGTCGGTCGATACCATGGCAGCGAAATATCGCGCTCACCGTCACTATCGTAGGTGAAAATATCGCCGACAGAATTGAACGCGAAATCGTACGCGTTGCGGAAGCCGTCCGCCAGCAATTCGATTTCACGAAAGTCGGGATTCACTCGTAACAGCACACCCGCTCGTGGATTATTGATCGGCAAACGAAAACGGGTAATCGTCTCTTTCGTCACCCCGGCGTAATTCCCCCCGATGACGTACCAATACCCATCCGGCCCTTTCTGCACCGAATGAACTTCGTGTTCTCCCCCGGCTTTGATGGTAAGAAGCGTCTCAGGAGGACCATCGGCTTTACCATCGCCGTCGGCGTCGCGGTAGCGGATCACCCCGGCGTCGCCACTGGCGATGAGATCGTTGCCGTCGAAGTACAATCCCTGCGCCCCGGTCTTGGGACCATCGGCGAATTCCTGAATCGCATCGGCCCGACCGTCGCCATCGGTGTCGAGCAGCGTGTGAACGTAACCGCGACCCGCGACGACGACCCGTCCCTGTGCATCAACGGTCAGCGAATAGATATCGTGTACCAGCAATTCGTCGGCATAGACATCAACATGAAATCCCTCGGGGACAATAAGCGGAACCGTCTCGGACGGTGGCGTTTCGCCAAACATCACCGCCATCAACAACAGACTCAAAACCTGCAACATGATATCCATCCTCGGCGAGACGATTCACTCGCGTTTGCATGAAGCGATCGAACAGATGGATATTATGAGGAAACATTGCTCGGGTGAAAACCGTCGCAGCTGCGCGGATGAAATTTACCGCTGATTCGCGATAGGGGTCGTTAGTACGCCTGCAGTTTCGATTCTTCCACCGCGCGATACATACTGCGGACGATCACGAAGCCGACGGTATGATACAACCCGACCGCCGCATGGTTATCGGCGGTAACTTCAAGCGAGACCTTGTTCATCCGCGACTGTTGAAAACCGTCGAGCGATTTTTGAATGAGCGCCCGGCCGAGCCCCAGGCCACGGCACTGAGGAATCACACCGACGTTCTGAACGGCACCGTTTCGTGTCGATTGCCTGAGACCCTGAATCGTCGCACAGTCGGTGACGGGGTTTCCTTCGTTGTCGACCTGAGAAATGATCCACGTTGTCTGCGGTAGAAACGACGACTGCGTGGTGATCTCGGTCATTAACCGCTGGCAACCGAAGAGGTCGCCGAGGCAGGGAAAGATGCGTGAATCGAGTTCGTCGCGAAAACTCTCGTACTTCACGTGCGCGTGGCGATCGATCGCAGCTTCATCCCAGGCGACCCAGGTAAACCCCCTGGGAAGCTCCGGGTCAGCGAGCGTTCGCTGACGCAGATCGATTTCCATTCGATATCGGCGGAAATAGCTCATCCCCATAATGCACCACGGCACGAGACGCTGATCGCCCAAAACGCCACCGGGGTTAATTTTAACACGCGGGATGAAACTGTCAACGATTTGTACACGACCAGAAAGTGAACGCGAGACATTCGTAACGGTTATGCGGGCGAGGGAAAACCAGCAGACGAAAAGGGACCTTCACTCCGGCCCAAAGCCCCAGATGGGGAGAGGCAGATTGGCGAATGAGCAACCTGAAAACGACACGGCCCCGCTGGATGATCCACCGGGGCCGCTGCCGTTGATGTCAAAAAAAGTCTTACGCCAGAATTCCGGTCACGGCATCGGCCTGCACCATCTCGCGCGGCTGATTGAGGTGATTGTAGACCGTCCGTCGAGGACGCAACCCCACGCTGTGGTACACCGTCGCCAGAAGTTCCATCGGGTGAACCGGGTTTTCGATCGGCGTCGATGCGGTGGCATCCGATTTGCCGTGTACGTGTCCCCGCTTGACGCCCGCCCCCGCGATGACCGATGTGAAACAGTACGGCCAGTGATCGCGTCCGTCGTCTTCATTCTGGTTGCCCGAGGTGCTGACGCCCCGTTTCGGACTGCGTCCAAATTCACCGACCGCCACGACGAGCGTTTCGTCGAGCAGGCCTCGTTCGTCGAGGTCGGAGATCAGCCCCGACAAACCGGCGTCGAGCATCGGCGAGTTCTGCTCTTTCATTCGTTTACTTAAGCCGGAGTGCACGTCCCACGAATGATTGTCGGAGTTCGCCACCTTCGGCCAGTTGACCTCGACCACGCGCGTTCCCGCTTCGACAAGTCGTCGGGCTAACAGGCAAGCCTGACCGAACGTATTGCGTCCGTACCGGTCGCGGGTCTCGTCCGATTCGGCGCCGAGATTGAAGGCGTCGCGTGCCCGGCCGGAGATCACCAAACTTAACGCCTTATCGTAATATTCGTCGAGCGAATAATTCGAAACGGCCTCATCGAGTTCACTCAAACTGCTGTTGATCCGGTCGCGGAGTTTGGCACGCCGTTCCATGCGGGCTAAAGGGGTCTCGGCACGAAGTTTGAGATCTTCGATACTGATTTTTTCCATTTTTTCCATATCCATATCATCCCCCGTGGGATAGAGATAATACGGATCGTACGCCCGGCCCAGGAACCCGGCAGTGCCCGCTTTGCCGATGACGCTGCTTTCCTGAAGCGGTCGAGGCATCATCACGAACGGCAGCATCGGAACCTCAGGGGGAAGCTGCTTGATAATGTTCGAACCAAAGTTCGGGAAATCTTTCGGACTCGGCGGTTCGAGCTGACCCGAAGGGCTCACTTTATCAGCCGTGTATCCGGTGAGCATCTGATAGATCGCCGCCGTATGATTGAACAAGCCGATCGGCGTGTAGCTCATCGAACGAATCATCGTGAATTTGTCGTTCGTCTGAGCCAGTTTGGGAAGGTTTTCGGTAAATTGCACACCGGGAAGTTTGGTGTCGATATTGGCGAAAACGCTTTTTACGTTATCAGGAACATCGGTTTTGGGATCCCACAAGTCGAGATGACTGGGGCCCCCTTGCAGATAGACCATGATGACCGACTTCGCCTTACCGAAACCGGGGCCTCCGTAAATTCCTTGCTCGTCGGCAGCGGCATTGGACTTGAGCATCTGAGCGAGGCTCAACCCCATGAAGGCAGACCCGCCCACCCGCAGCAACTCGCGCCGGCTGAAACCATCACAGTTATCTTTTCCATAGCAACCGGGAATCACCAGCATCGTCAGACCTCCACGATTTTTATGCACAAAGAGCAAGCTCACGCCGAAATCGACGTAACTTTATTATCGGCCGAACACATCGGTTACTGTTGATAATACCGAAGTGAGTGGGGAAATGTCAATTGGCGAGTCCGGCTGTGTTCAGGGGTTGG
>JAQCEJ010000153.1 GCA_027618475.1 Planctomycetota bacterium
GCTATGGGAGATATCCTCACCGATGAGGCTTTGCACAACGCCATGGTCGTGCATGCGGCGGTCGGGGGGTCGACCAATCTGTTGCTTCACATCCCAGCGGTCGCCTATTGTGCCGGACTGCGGCGTCCCACGGTCGAAGACTTTAGCAGCCTCAACCGCCAGGTACCCCGTTTGGTCGATGTGCTGCCGAACGGTCCGAAGGGACATCCGACGGTACAATTCTTTCTCGCCGGTGGCGTGCCGGAAGTCATGCTGCATCTGCGTGAACTCGGTTTACTGAAACTCAATGCGATCACCGCGACCGGCAAGCGTCTCGAAGAGGTCTTGGACTGGTGGGAATCGACGGAACGCCGATCGCGACTGCGAAACATTTTGCAAGAACAAGACGGTATTGATCCAGACGACGTGATCATGTCTCCGTTAAAAGCTCGCGAACGAGGACTCACCAGCACCGTCACCTTCCCCGTGGGGAACATCGCCCCGATCGGTTCCGTCATCAAGAGTACGTCGATCGATCCCACCGTCGTCGATGCCGACGGTGTGTATCGCAAGACCGGCCCTGCGCGGGTTTTCACCACCGAGAGCGAAGCGATTCGAGCGATCAAGGGATTGTCAGAAAACAACATCCGACCGGGTGACGTCATCATTCTCCTCGGTCGCGGACCGCTGGGAGCGGGGATGGAAGAAATCTATCAGATCACGGCGGCACTGCGGTATTTGCCGTTTGGCAAACAGGTCGCGGTAATTACCGACGCCCGTTTCTCCGGCGTCTCAACCGGAGCCTGCATCGGTCACGTCGGCCCCGAAGCATTGGCCGGTGGTCCGATCGGCAAGCTCCGCGAAGGAGACTTAATCGAGATCGAAGTCGATCGCAACAACCTCACTGGCAAGATCAACTTCATTGGTTGCGATGGGCAGCAATTTTCCCCCGACGTCGGAACCGAGATTCTTGCTGAACGCGAACCGGTCGGCGGTCTGGCCCCCGACCCTCTGTTACCGGCGGACACAAAACTATGGGCGATCCTGCAACAAATCGGGGGAGGTACATGGGGAGGCTGCGTGTATGATGTCGACGAAATCGAGCGAGTTATCAATGCCGGCGTTAACACATTGCAGGCATCACGGATTATGTCATAACTTCAGATACAATTTTTTGTGAAGGTCACTCAATAAAAGAAGAAATGAATGAAACAGCTTTTTTTCGTCGTCATGCTCTGCAGCGTAACTGCTGCTACCGCGGCTGAACCATCCGTAGATCACTTTTCGTCTAAATATGGCAACATCGATCATCCCGGTTACAAGATTCTCCGCACGAAACCGTTGCTGCCGGCCGATTTCGATCAACAGGTTTTTGATGAGTTATGGAAAATCTGGCCTAAGCAGTACCATTCGCTGGCCGAACGAGCGTCGCCCGAAGAGCGTCGGCGGCTGACGTTCTCGCGGTATGGTCTGCACGAGGCACCGGAAAACACCGGGCATACCGGTCCGGCGCTCGGTTATGTCGATGACGGCATGTCCGGTTGGGTGATGAACTGTTTTTCGTGTCATGGCGGAACGGTCGCCGGAACGGTGATCCCCGGGTTACCAAACACTCATTTCCTGCTGCACACACTCGTCGAAGATGTGCGACTGACGAAACTGCGACTCGGTAAAATACTGACGCATCTCGATCTCGGTTCGTTGCATATGCCCTTGGGAACAACGCGCGGCACGACGAACTCCGTTATCTTCGGTGTCGCGCTCGGCTCGCTCCGCGACGTCGACATGAACGTCCATCTCGACAATCCCCGGCCCGAGTATTTGCATCACGACATGGACGCTCCGCCGTGGTGGCATTATCACAAAAAGAAAATGTTGTACGCCGACGGCTTCTCGCCGAAGAACCATCGAGTTCTGATGCAGTTCATGATGATTCCGCGAAACGGCCCCGAGACGCTAAAAAGTTGGGAGCCCGATTTCGAAGTGATTCAGGATTACATCCAATCGCTCGAAGCACCGGAGTATCCATTCGCCATCGATCGCGATCTCGCTGCGATCGGCGAGAAGGTCTTCAGCGCGAATTGCGCCGAATGTCACGGCACGTACGGCGATAACGAACACTACGACCAGCGAATCATTACGATCGACGAAATCGGCACCGACCCCCTTCGCTGGGAATCGTTAACGTCCGAATACCGCGCCTGGTTGAGCAAGAGTTGGCTCAGTCGCTACGGCGAAGACCCGGTAATCGCCGACACCGCCGGTTACGTCGCGCCGCCGCTCGACGGCATCTGGGCGACGGCTCCGTATCTCCATAACGGATCGGTCCCAACATTGTGGCATATGTTACACCCCGACGAACGGCCGCAGGTCTGGAGTCGCACCGAGAGCGGATACGATACCGAAGCCGTCGGACTGGAAATCACCACTTTCAACGAAGTCCCCGCAGATGTCGGAAAGTCGTCAGAACGCCGATTATATTTTGACGCATCAAAGCCCGGAAAAAGCACCGCAGGGCATGTCTATCCCAACCGCTTAATCGAAGAGGAACGTCGAGCGGTTTTGGAATATCTCAAGACGCTGTAACTTCGAGCGAATGGACTCACAAAATCACAATAAAGACGCAAAGAAGATTCAATACGTTCTTCTTTGCGTCTTTTCGTTTATTGAGAAGATGAATTCTTACTTCTTCATCGCTGCCGCGAGAATCTTCGATGTGCTCGGTCGCATGATTCGTTCATCGACCAGTTCCCCCTTCAGGAGCGTGTTGCGAACGTCTTTGCCGGAGATAAACACCGGTTTTTCGTCTTTGTGACGTTCCATCAGGTCGACACGGCCGATCGAATCATAGTAGGCCGCGAATCCGACGTTGACCGGTTTGATCTGCAAATCCCCGCCAAGTTTATTGAAGATTTCCTGAGCGTCGAAATCGCCCCAGATCGCCGAGCCGTCCGAGAACGGTGCGTCAGCGTGTTTGCGACCGATGACGATATGCGTGTAACCCATGTTTTGGCGATAGATGCCGTGCATGACCGCTTCTTTCGGGCCGCCGTAGAGCATTTTGATATCGAGGCCGAGCAGCGCCACGCGATCGGGCACACTTTCACCTCGGGTTTTCCAGAGTTCAACGTCGCTGTCCCCTTCGCCCATGCCGCGTTGATCGATCAGCGCTTCGTATGTCTGCATGCGAATTTCGGCGTTGACGTCGTCCCCTTTGGTTTCACCGATCAGCGGGTTGAGCACGGCACCCGCGTTCTTCCCCTCGCGTAGCAATGTCTCGAGACCATAGACCAAGGCGTATTCGTGAGCGCGGTGCAATGGGTTTCGGGTTTGAAACGCAACGACGGCGTCCCAACCTTTCTCGGCAAGAAACTTGCGAACTTCGCGCGGGGTCAACACGTATTTGCCGAATGCGGCGTTCTTCGGTTGCGGCAATGCCTGAATCGTCCCGCCGAGCAGATGCGTTTTGCCTTCATCCCCTTTGAGAACCATGTCGGCACCGGAGTGATCGATGCGGTCGGTGAGATAGACCGATCTCAAATACTTGAGTTTCGGCCAGGGATAGACATCGGTGACATCGAGGGTGCCGATGATTTCACCGTCGGGATTCTTGAGAGCGACCTTATCGCCGGCTTTAATCGTTTTGGCGAGATCGCTGGCGATCGGAAATGCGATGGGAACCGTCCATGCGTATTTCTTGCCGTTGTTTTCGATGACCGATTCATCGAGCACCCGGTTGTAAACATCGGAATTCATCGGCCCGGTCAGCGGGCTGAGCGTTCCATCGCCGAAGCGGTAAACGGTCGAGACGTCGGCAAGCGAAACGGGGACGGCAGTCAGTCCCGCGGCTTCCGCATTGAAGGCATCAATTTTATCGGCAGCGACAGTGCAGCAGACAGGTTCGGTGAGACCACCATGAGGAGGAATAAGATCGGCCATTACTTAGTGTTCCTTGCTGAAAAGTTGACTTTTTCCAATTTTCAGCTGACACATTAGGGAATCCGAGATTTTCCGTCAAGGAAGTTTTGAACGCCGTGCAGAGGCACTCGAGGAAGTGGAACATCAGGGAGACGGAATCACCCTTGAGACCTGTTCGACTACTTATCTCGCGATCCCCCCATTCCCCATTTGAATTTACATTCTTAAACCCGACTGCCTCATCAGCCGATCGGTCTCCCGATACGCTTCTGTTACCCATTCCTCGATCTTATCCGGCTCTGGGGAGTACTCGAGTTCGATTGAGATGGCTCCATTGATATTGAGCTTCTTGATCTCCTGCAAATAGGGTTCGAATTCAACGACTCCACGTCCAGGAGGTAGATCGCCGTGGACTTTGCCGTCGCAGTCGGAGATATGGACGTGAATCGCTTTTCCTTTCAGTTTTTGCAGTTCTGCGGGGGGAACGTCGGCAAGCAACAAATGAGAAATATCGATATTCGCCTGCAGGGCAGGGTGGGCGACCTCGTTGATGAAATTCACCATCCGCTCGACATTATTGAGCAGCGATAACGGAAACGGCTCCAGTTCGAGCGCAATCTGCACCCCCAGTGTCGCGGCATACTCGGCGAGTAAGCGGCAATTGGCGACGCCGGTCTGCCATTGTTCAGCAGGGGGGATGACTTCCCGATTCCAGATGTATTCGCCGAGCACGAGCAGCACGTTTTTCGCTTCATACTCGTACGCCAGATCGAGATATTGTTGGACCCGTTCGATGTGAAACCGCTGTACGCTGGGGTTGAAATCGATCAATCCGACCGCGACACAGGCGATCGAAACGATCGGCAAATCAAGCCTGTCGCATTCCCGCTTGATGAGCCGCCGTTCGCGGATATCGATATCGAGCGGATCGGTGAAAATATCGATCGAATCGAAGCCCAGTTCTTTGGTCTTGTGAATCCCCCAGGCTGTATCCCGCCCGGCTTGCGCCCACGCAGAGTTGATGAGACCGAGTTGCATGTGATAGTCCTTATCGCTGCTAAGACGTTAAATCTCTATAAAATATTAACAATTTCAGGCAAAGTCCTGCTTTGTCATCAAATGTAATTCGCCACTTGAGCTTCGGCATTCGTCATTTTGCCAGCCCCCGTACGATGGAATCTACCATATCGCCCTGGAGACGGCACGTACGTCATGCTTGATTTCTTACTGCAAATCGCGTTTGATGCTCGTCATGGACCTTCATCTTCACAACAAGATTGCCGTGGTAACCGGGGGAGCGAGCGGAATCGGCCGAGCGGTCGCGGAGTTGTTCGCTGCCGAAGGGGCTCTCGTTGCGATCTGGGATCTCTCTCCGGCGACCGAACAGGTTGCGACGGCGATTGCTGCTCAATATCAAGTCAATGCGATCGGACTCGCAACCGATCTCACGCAGGAATCTCAGGCGATTCACGCTGTCACCACGACCGAACAGCAACTCGGGCCGATCGATCATCTGGTGCACTGCGCGGCGATCGGGTCGGGCAAGTTCGGATTTCCGTTTACGAATCTCGTCCCCGAAGACTGGGCGAAGATTCTCGATGTAAACATTATGGGAATGGTCCATGTCGCCCATGCCATCGCACCAAGGATGGTTGAACGCAAGCGAGGAACTATGGTTTTTCTCGCCTCGATTGCCGGCCAGATCGGCTCGCAAACCGATCCTCCGTATAGTGCCTCTAAGGCGGCAAACATCAATTTCTCCCAGTGTATCGCGAAGGATCTCGCTCCGCATGGCATCCGGGTGAACACGGTTTGCCCCGGAATGGTAAAGACACCTCTCAACGAAAGTGTCTGGAAAGCATGGCACGACCAGCAGCCGGAAGACAAACGGCAAACGTACGAAGAATGGGCTGCGGCAAAAATCCGGCATGTGATCCCGCTCGGAAGCTGGCAACAGCCGAGTGAAATTGCCGACATGATCGTATTTCTGTCCTCTGACCGTTGCGCACAGGTCACCGGCCAGACAATCAATGTCGACGGTGGATTTGTGATGCATTGGTAAGCTCTATCAGGTTCTTCCTCTGGGACATTTTCACTCGTCATACGCTGGTGAATCAATCCGGAAAACCATATCATGGAAATGCCGGGGACCATCCTTGTAAGTCCAGCCTTTTGCCTTCGACCATATTCATACCTTACATAATACGTCACGATGACAATCGCCTGATGATTTGATGATTCTCTTAGTCCCAATGCCTACCGGACTGGCAGAACGATCGCAGGATCGCTTAAATTGGACATCCTGAAGAGCGCGACGATTCATCCGTTGACGTACAGAGAAAATCCGACGAAAACAGCAACAGACGACGTGGAGAATGAACACTGTGACGACCAATTTAGACACACTGTGCACAGCAGCTAAGGAAAAGCTTGACGCCCATACTCGCGAAATGGTCGCTTGGCATTTTCACCCTTCGACCGGATCGCCCTTCTGGTTGGAAAAAGCTGCAACATTCAAATTCGACCCGTTGAAGGAAGTCAATTGCTTCGATGACCTGAAGAAATTCCCACTGTTTGAAGACGACTGGCTTCGAGGCGGGCCTGTTCGTCGGTGGCTTCCTAAAGGCCTCGAAGGAAAGCCACTCTACGTCTTTGAAACCGGCGGAACGACTGGAATTCCCAAGTCGCGACTCGTCGCCGAAGACCACTGGACCGATTATGAAATCTTCAGCGATACGTTGCCGGACGAATCGTTCCCCAAAGGAACCGACTGGCTGATGCTTGGGCCCTCAGGTCCGCGCCGGTTGCGTCTCGCAGTCGAACACCTTGCCCAATATCGCGGCGGCATTGCATTCTGCGTGGATCTCGATCCCCGCTGGGTGGTTAAACTCCTGAAAAAAGGAGACATCAAAGGGATGGAAGCGTACCGCGATCACGTGATCGATCAGGCGCTGACGGTTCTCTCCGCCGGACACAATATCCAATCGATGTTCACAACCCCCAAACTGCTCGAAGCCCTCGCCATGCGATTGATGGATGACGGCTCGAGTGTCGAAGAAGCGGGCATCAAAGGAATTTTCTGCGGAGGAACCGAGTTCACCCAACAATGGTACCGCTTCGCCCGTGAAGAATTGCTCGGTCCAAACGTCTACATTACACCGACATACGGTAACACACTGATGGGTCTGGCCTGCGGTAAGCCGTTTGATCCAGCCGACAATTACAAGATCACTTACTTCGCGCCACAACCACGGGCGACCATCGAAGTCGCCAACTTCAAGGATACGAACCAAGTAGTCGACTACGGTCAAACCGGTCGCGTAAAACTGTATACATTGACTAAAGAACTCTTTATACCTGGTTTCCTCGAACGGGACGAGGGGGAACGCGAAAAGCCACACGAAAAATACCCGTGGGACGGCATCAGTGGCGTCCGCCCTTTCCATGAAATTGCCAAGACGACGACGGTGGGTGTGTATTAAGTTCGCACCTAATGACGCAACCTATTAATAGGCAATAGGCCCCCTCATCAGGCCTGCGGCCACCTTCTCCCAGAGTGAGAAGGAATTATACACACGATTGGAGTATCAAATCATGCTGGACATTCCCGTCATTCGCTGGGGGCAACCGTACGAAAGTCTTGAAAAGGATCAGGTAGTCCACTTCGAGACCGGTGAAACGTTGGCCACCGTGCATCAGGCAAATGGCGGCCTCGTTAAAATGGATATGAAAAAGGCCAAACGGGCTCGAGATGTCCTGCGACAGATACCCATCGACGACCTCATCGAAATGTGCAAGAAGGCGGCCGACCACTATCTCAACGGTACGCTGCCGCTCGGTAACGGTACCCAGTCGCCCGAAGAATTTTGCCGCATGCAGTCGGCAACGACCGGACTGCCCGAGCACATGTGTGCCAGCAATATGAAGAAAAACTCGTTCGTGCTCACACACATGCGAGAGATTCTCGACGCCCTCACGCGCGGCCTGCCACTCGATATTCTCAGTAAAGGGTATGGCTTTGAAGACCGGGGAGTGACGGTCAGCTACCAGGCCAATGCTCCGGTTCTCGGCATGGTTTTACCATCGAATTCTCCCGGTGTACACACCCTCTGGATGCCCGTAATCCCCTTGCAGATCGGTCTGGTTCTCAAACCGGGTCCGCAAGAACCGTGGACGCCATACCGAATGTACGAAGCGTTTGCTCAAGCCGGCGTACCGCGCGAAGCGATTTCGATTTATCCCGGCGGACCGGAAGTTGGGGCCGCGGTACTCGCCGACTGCGAGCGGGCGATGATCTTCGGCGGCATTCCGACCGTAGAACGTTATCACGGCAACCCGCGTGTGCAGGTACATGGTCCTGGATTCAGCAAGTTCATCTTCGGCGACGACAAAGTCGACGAATGGGAAAAACATGTCGATCTGATGGCCGATAGCGTGGTCATCAACAGCGGCCGCAGTTGCATCAGTTGCTCGGGAATCTGGGCTTCTCGGCATGGTGCCGAGATCGCCGATGCCATTGCCAAGAAAATTGCTTCCGTCGCCCCACTGCCGATGAACGATCCCAAAGCACCACTTGCAGCGTTTACGGTTCCCGGCGTTGCCAAGGCAATAAACGATCAGATCGAAGAGAAACTGAAAATCCCGGGTGTGACCGAAGTCACCGCCAAGTATCGGGACGGTTCCCGACTGGTCGAGCATGAACGCTGCGATTATTTGCGACCGACAGTATTACATTGCACCGATCCCGATCATCCACTGGCGAACACCGAGTACATGTTCCCATTCGTGACGGTCGTCGATTGCCCCGAGAAGAAAATGCTCAGTTCGATCGGTACGACGCTCGTCTGTTCGGCGATCACTGAAAATCCGGACCTGTCGCAACAATTGCTTGATGCGACGAATATCGACCGATTGAACATCGGCGTCGTGAGAACGATCGCTCTCAACTGGATGCAACCGCACGAAGGGAACATCATCGATTTTCTGTTCCGGGCGAGAGCCTTCCAGAACAGCCCGCCTCCGGCGCACTGAAATGTTCTCCACTCACTTCGGGAAAGAATCGAGGAATGGATACCGGTTCTTAGAAACTTGAGCGAAGCTGATCGACCGGCTATCGTCTTGTTACTGACGCATTGTGCGTCGTGGTTTACCGGTACATTTTCAATCCTTCGTCGTTTTAGCGAACCTCTATTTCATCGCATTGTCATTTGCCGTAACATGCACAAGGTGTTTGGTCGTCGACTGTTTAGATCGCCTCCCACATGTCATACGCCGAGACTTCGCCATGAAATTCTCAATGACAAGTAAACGATGGTTTCTAGCGCTGACTATCTTTAGTTCGGTAGCGTTGTTCGTCCCTGCCCAAATTTTCTCACAAACGTTGGGAAGAAATGGGACATCGGCCTCTAGCAGTGCTCAGAAAAAGTCAAACACAATCGTCCGTGTAGAACTGTTGACTGGCCCGAACGGCGCAGGGACCGTCACCGTCAATTGGGGAAAGACGTTTGAAAAACTCGGCTACGACCTTCGCATCCGCCGCGGAACCGTCGACGATAAGCTCGATATCCGCGAGCAAAAGCAGGGGACGCTTCGCATCGTTAATGTAATTGGAGAACTCGAAGCAAACGGCACGATTAACTTCATCGACCGTTCGTTTGGACTCGAACAAGCGGGTCAACTCGGCGAATGGCTCCGCAATCTCGAAACCTTCGGTGCCCAGGGTTCTCCCAAAGGAAAACCCCTGTGGGGGCTGAACGAAAAGCAGTTCGAGGCGGCATTCACCATTCTCTCCCAGCCTTTCGACGTCGCCGATGCCAATGGAAAATCGATCGACGACATTTTCGCTGCGATGGAGTTTCCTAAAGAACTTCCTATCCGCTGGACCACCGCGGCGAAAGAGGCAGCAACAAAAAGACGTAAACCATTGATAGCGCATCACACCGTCGCCGGATTGACACGCGGCACAACTTTAGCATTCCATCTACGCGAACACGGTTTCGGCATGCAGCCGCTACGAACGCCGACAGGGTCGCTCGAACTCGTTATTTCGCCGCTGCAGGAGGGTGAAGAATACTGGCCAATTGGTTGGCCACCACCAGGAAGAGACTACGATCTTGCGCCGCACATGTTCAAACCTGTACCGGTTGAACTGGTCGACGTTCCTCTGTTAGAAGTCTTCGACGCCATTGCCGAGCGGACTGAGATACCAATCCTCGTCGACAATTACGTCATCACGCAGGCAAAAATCAACCTCGATGAGATCAACGTTTCGTACCCGAATAAGCAGACCACATGGAGCCTGCTACTCAAGGCGATCACGACTCCATCGAAATTGACGCGATCCTTTCTCATCGACGAAGCCGGAACGCCATTTGTCTGGGTAACCGAATTTCGCCCTACGAAGATCAAACGCGATCGTTAGAACACGGTATCAGCGATGGATTCAGAGTCTATAGTACCATAAATGGCTCGGTGTTCTAGAGCCTGTTATTGACTTATCTCAAGAAATCTGTTGATGTTCGGTGATGAGCACGACACGGAAG
>JAQCEJ010000154.1 GCA_027618475.1 Planctomycetota bacterium
CGGAAGCCCCCGGATCGACAGCGGTTCCAGAACGGGGGCTTCCTGCGGTGCGCCCCCGCCACCCGACCCATTGTGTTAAACCCGATCCCCCTGTATCCGGGTCGCTTGACAGTCTTACCGTCGAGCTTCATGATTGAGGCTGCCGACATATCTTTTATTTCCAAGACGTTATCGCCATTCGTGAGACTAAAGAGGCTCGTGGGTGTAAGAGCCGACGTGGCCGGTGTTTCAGGTCAGTTACGGAAGACGCCGATTGTGGACGACGAAGTCACGCGTGCTGTTGAAACAAGGCAGATACTGAAATCCGATACGATTCTGACGGGGAGAGTGGTCTATGGCCGCCGACTGGTTGAAGAAATTCGTCAAAGATGGCCTCATCAGTATGGATCAGCTGAATGAAGCGCACGATGTCGCCCGCAGTGCCGGCATAACCGTTGAAGAAGCGCTGGTCCGGCTGGGCTATCTGACCGCCGAAGAAGTCGGTCAGGCACAGGCGGCACAATACGGTTTCGAGTTCGTCAATCTGACCGAAGCCGAGATTCCCTCGTCCATCATCGAACTCGTTCCCGAATCGGTCGCTCGCGAGAACATCGTGATCCCGCTGGCCATGAAGGATGAAGCACTGACGGTGGCGATCAGCGACCCGATGGCATACGACGTGCTCGATAAGCTCCGCTTCATTCTCAATCGAGAAATCAATGTCGCCGTCGCGCCGAAAGAGGCGATTCAAAACGCCATCAATCGTCACTACGGGCAAAGCGAAACCGAATCGGTCGATTCGATGTTGTCGGAATTCACCGAAACGGCGATCGACTTCACCGAAACCGAACAGTCGATGGTCGAGGGGTTGGCCCAGGACGACAGTGCACCGGTTGTGAAACTGGTGAATCTGATCATCTCCGAAGCGGTGAATATGCGTGCCAGCGATATTCATATCGAGCCGTTCGAAGACCGGGTGCGCATTCGATACCGCATCGACGGTGTGCTGGTCGAACGGGATAGTCCCCCCCGCCGTCTGCTCGGACCTCTCGTCTCCCGTGTGAAGATTATGGGAAATATGGATATCGCCGAGAAACGGCGACCTCAGGATGGTCGGATCAAGACCGTCGTGGGGGGCAACGATTACGACCTTCGCGTCAGTGTCTTGCCCACCAATCACGGGCAGGCGATCGTCCTGCGAATTCTCGACCGCGAAAACATCAAGATCGGTATCCGAAATCTGGGGTTCAGCGAAGAGAACTATCGAACCTTTCAAAATATCATTCGGCGACCGAACGGCATCTTTCTGGTCACCGGCCCGACGGGAAGCGGGAAGACCACAACTTTGTACAGTGCTTTGGGAGAGCTGAACCGCCCCGACCGAAAGATCATTACCGCCGAGGATCCGGTGGAGTATTACCTCCCCGGGATCAACCAGGTCGAAGTCCGCCATAATATCGGCCTCGATTTTTCGCGAATCATTCGAGCCATGTTGCGTCAGGCTCCCAATGTGATTCTTGTCGGAGAAATCCGCGATGCTGAAACGGCTGACATGGCAATTCAGGCTTCATTGACTGGACACTTGGTTTTCAGTACGCTACATACGAACGATGCGCCAGGTTCTATTACACGTCTGATCGATATGGGTGTTCAGCCTTTCCTCGTCGCATCGAGCGTTATGGCCGTCATGGCCCAGCGGTTGGTTCGTGTGATTTGTAGTAAATGTTCCGAATCGTACGAGCCGAGTGAGAGCGAATTGGGGCAGTTTACCTTCACGCCGGAGCAGTTGGAGCGGGCCAAGTTCAGGCGCGGGAAAGGTTGCAATCACTGCCAGCACACGGGCTATCGGGGACGCAAAGGAGTGTACGAACTCATGACCATGAATTCGACAATTCGCGAAATGACTTTCCGCAGCGAGCCGACGCAGAATATCCGCCGGCAGGCCCGATTGTTCGGGATGAAAACCTTGGTCGAGGATGCGTTAGATAAAGCCCTGGAGGGGGTTACGACGCTTGCCGAGGCATTCAGCCTCCAGAAATCGATCGACTGACGTCTTCCGCATTCCCCATCACAACGGTTTTAGGCTGAGAATTTTCTGTCCCGTAGCAACTGGGTCTTTTTTCATTCTGCCGGCGAGAACTTCTGATGAAATGTTACAGTGAATCGGCCGGCTTTCTGATACGTCTCGCGACGGGTCCTGCACGTCCCCGACACGCTCTTCTCCTTTATCGCGACCGGGGATTATGCGCTGCCGAACCGCGTAAGTCGGCTGCCCGATTTCAGTTCGCGTTCTGATGAAATATGCACAAGTAAACTGGAGTATATAGCTTTTGAGTTAATGGGCGATTTTTGAATATTTTTCATCAAAATCCGTGCATTCTTGAGATTATAGCGTTTTCTCGTGATAATAACCGTGTGTGCCGCAGAGTCGAAAGAATCGTGACGCGGCATATCATCATTTCCAATTCCTGTCGAAGCAAAATTCAAAGTCAACGCCGCAAGTTCCGTTTCGCCCCCGATGGGGATGCAAAAGGGGAGAAGCGAATCGTTTTAAGATCGACGACGTCAGCAATCGCGACCTCGTCTGACAATAAAGACCATATAACGCGTTAAAAAACATCGACTTACATGTTAATGCAGGAGCAGAGGACGCCCGCCGATGGCCACACTGCAGATTGATAAGCTTCTTGAGACGGTCGTGAAAGAAAAGGTCAGTGACCTGCACATCACTGCCGGCCAGCCTCCTGTCGTACGCAAGGGGGGGCACATGCTCCGCCTCGATACGAAATCGATGGAGGCCGACGATACCGTCGCTTTGATGAAAAGCATCACGCCCGAGCGAAACCAGCAGGAGCTGCAAGAAGTCGGCGGAACCGACTTCGGTTTCGCCTTCGGTGACAAGGCGCGGTTCCGCGTCGCCGTCTTCAAGCAGCGCGGCATGGTCGGGATGGTACTGCGGCGGATTCCCAACGAGTTTCTTACATTCGAACAACTGGGGTTGCCCCCGGTGATTCGCGAGTTGATCACCCGCCCGCGCGGTCTGTTTCTCGTGACCGGCCCGACGGGAAGCGGAAAGACCACCAGCCTCGCGAGCATGATCAATTACATTAACGATTCGACCGATCACCATATCATCACGCTCGAAGACCCGATCGAGTATTACCACAATCACAAGAAGTCGACGGTGAATCAGCGCGAAATCGGTGTCGACGTCCCCAATTTTCCTGAAGCGCTCAGGCGGGCACTGCGTATGGATCCCGACGTCATTCTCGTCGGTGAAATGCGCGACCTCGATACGATTTCATCCGCCATTACCGCGGCGGAAACCGGTCACGTCGTCTTCGGTACGCTGCACACCACCGGTGCCCAGGGGACAGTCGACCGAATCATCGACGTGTTCCCCACCAGTCAGCAAGAACAAATTCGTACGCAGCTCTCGACGTCGATCATCGCGATTCTTAGTCAGGCGTTGTTGCCGCGGAAGCCGTCGGGTCTCGTCGCCGCCTACGAGATGCTCGTCGTCACACCGGCCATCGCCAACCTGATCCGCGAAGCCAAAACGTATCGAATCAACTCGGCCATTCAGACCGGACGCAAATACGGCATGCAATTGCTCGACGACGCCTTGTTCAATTTGTGGAAGAACGGGCTCTGTGAAGAACGCGATGTGGTCGTTCGCTCGAATCAGCCGGGCGAACTGAAAGCCAAAATCGCGATGGCCAAGAAAGGGCTGCTCGAAGACGAAGATGAAGAGGAAATCGACGACGACGAAGTCGAAATTTGAGGAGCACCGATCGAACCGTTGTCGAGACAACTTCGATCGTCAACTCCGCAATTCACCGAATCTTCATGCAATACAGATGATCGAGAACAACAACATCGATGAACGCACGATAAACAATCGAGAAAATTCATGGCGACACGCAAGCTCGGACAAATTCTGGTCGACCTGGGCTATCTGACTGAAGATCAGCTCTGGGATGTTCTCGAAGAACAGAAGCAGAGTCCCGGGGAACTCATCGGCCAGGTCGCGATCCGCATGGGGCTGGTCAACGAAGCCCAGGTGACCGAAGCGCTCGCCGAACAGTGGGGTATGCCGGTCGTCAATCTTCCCGAAACGACGATCCCGCCGAAGGTGCTCGAGATGGTGCCGGAGACGATGGCGAGCATTTACCACGTCATGCCGATCTCGTTTAAGAACGACATCTTGACGGTGGCGCTTGCCAATCCTCAAAACGCGGCGGCGCTCGACGATCTGCGAAACTTTCTCGGCGTCGACGTGCGGGGTGCGGTGTCGAATCCGAAAGATGTCGAAGCGGCGATCGCCCGGTATTATGCCGATCGTCAGGACAGCATCGAAGAAGTGCTCGGCGCGCTCGAAAAAGATGCCGAAGAAGAAGTCATCGAACGCGGGGTCGATCTCGCATCGGCCGAAGAACTCGCCGATGCCGCCCCGATCCGTAAGCTGCTGAACATGGTGATGCTGCTGGCGATTAAAGATCAGGCGAGCGACATTCACTTCGAACCGTTCGAAGATGAATTCAAAATCCGCGTGCGGGCCGACGGCGTGTTGTACGAAATGGTTCCCCCGCCGCGGCATCTGGCGAGTGCGATCGTCAGCCGTATCAAAGTGCTGGCCGAACTCGATATCGCCGAGCGACGTCTCCCTCAGGACGGTCGCATCGAACTCAACGTCGGCGGCAACTCGGTCGACTTGCGGGTCAGCGTCTTGCCGACGCTGTTCGGCGAAGCGGTGGTTATGCGAGTGCTCGACCGCACGGTGGTGCAGCTCGACTTGAACAAAATCGGCATGGACCCGAACACCCTCACGCGGTTTCGTTCGACGATTCATCGTCCCAACGGCATCATACTTGTGACCGGGCCGACGGGAAGCGGCAAGACGACGACGTTGTACTCTGCCCTGAACGAACTCAACGACATCGAAACGAAAATCATTACGACCGAAGACCCGATCGAATACGACATCGACGGTTTGATTCAGGTTCCGGTCAATCCCGATATCGACGTGACGTTCGCCACCGTGCTGCGGGCGATTTTGCGTCACGATCCCGACGACATTCTCGTCGGAGAAATCCGCGATTACGAGACCGCCGAAATTGCCATTCAAAGCGCCCTGACGGGACACCTCGTCTTCAGCACGCTGCACACCAACGATGCTCCGACGGCGATCACCCGGTTGCGAGACATGGGTATCCCGCCGTTCCTCATCACGGCGACGGTCGAAGCGGTGCTGGCACAACGGCTGGTGCGAAAAATCTGCACCGAATGCCGCACCGAATTCGAGCCCAGCGACGAACTGTTGATGGAACTTCAACTCCCCATCGAACAGGCGCGAAAATACAAGTTTTATTACGGTAAAGGATGTGCCCGCTGCAATAACTCGGGCTACAAAGGACGAACGGGCATTTACGAACTGATGGACGTCACCGACGACATGCGCGATCTCGTGTCGTCCGACGCCTCGATCGACGATATGCGAAATCTGGCCCGCAGCCAGGGGATGACCACCCTCCGCGAAGCCGGACTCAAATTAATTTTCGACGGCATCTCGACCATCGACGAAGTCGTACGCGAAACGGTTATGGAAGATATCGACTAAACCCACGGGGCGTGGGAATGACGAATGACGAAATCCTAATGACTAAATAAATCCCAATGACCAAATGACGAATGACCAGAGGCCCCTTTGGGCATTGAGATTTTGATCATTCTTTAGACATTCGTCATTAGGCCTTAGAACTGGTTTCATAACCCGGTTGGCGACGGAATAATCATCCAAATTGTCCGGAATTATCCGCCGTCCAGAGGGTTATGAAACTGCTTGTAGTCATTCACAATCAAGCCGATCGAGCAACACGAACACAAAATACACGGGCGGTTGAGAACGTTTTTCTGTCCCCTTCTCTGACGGAGCCACGTCATGCCAACTTATCAGTATGAGGCGATGGACAACAAAGGTCTCGAAATAAAAGACACCATCGAGGCCAATTCAGAAGCCGAAGCGCAGGTGAAAATCAAAGAGAAGGGGTTCTTCCCCACTCGAATCACCGAAAAAGGCCGGACTCAGAAAAAGAAACCGGCCGAAGAGAAAAAGAAAAAAGTCGTCCGCAAACGCCGCGGCGTGTCGTTCGGCAGAGTCAATCAGAAAAAATTGTGCACGTTCACGCGGCAGCTGTCGACGCTGCAAGACGCCGGTCTGCCGGTGCTTCGCAGTCTGCGAATTCTCGAAGGGCAGTCGAAACCCGGCCCGCTCAAGAACTCGCTCACGGGGGTCATCGAAGATATCGAATCGGGGAGCACGCTTTCCGAAGCGATGTCCAAACAGCCGCGCTGCTTCGATAATCTGTACGTCAACATGGTTAAGGCGGGTGAAGCGGGGGGAGCCCTCGAAGTCATTCTCCAGCGTCTTGCCGACTTCAAAGAACGCTCGCAAAGCCTGAAACGAAAAGTGAAAGGGGCCATGATCTACCCCTGTGCGGTCATCCTGGTCGCCACCTGTATCGTCGGCTTTATCATGTATTACATCATTCCGAAGTTCAAGAAGATCTTCGAAGATTTCGGCACCGAACTCCCCGGCATCACCGTGGTGCTCATCAACATCAGCGATGCCGTCGTCAAATACTTCTACCTCGGCCCCGCGATACCCATTGGGCTCTGGCTGATGATCAAGATCATCAAGAAGAACAAGACGGGAGATTACATCGTCGACAAACTCGCGCTCAAAATACCGCTACTGGGACAAATTTTCCGAAAAGCGATCATCGCCCGTACCTGCCGTACGCTGGGGACGCTGATCGCCTCGGGGGTTCCGATTCTCGAAGCCCTCATCATCGCCCGCGATACCGCCGGCAATGCCGTGTTCGTTCGGGCCTTCGATACGATTTACGCAGCGATTCGCGAAGGAGAATCGATGGCGGTTCCGCTCCGCGAAACGCGAATCGTCGACGACATGGTCGTCAACATGGTCGACGTCGGCGAAGAAACCGGTGCGCTCGACAACATGCTGTATAAAGTCGCCGACGTGTACGATGAAGAGGTCTCCGTACTGGTCGACGGCCTTGTCAGCTTGCTCGAACCGTTAATGGTCGTTGTGCTCGGTTTGATCGTCGGCTTTATCGTCATTGCACTCTTCATGCCGTTGATCAAACTGCTGAACGATCTGTCGTAGAAATATAGTCCAGGGCCGAGAGGAAAGAGAAAACGGGTTAGCCGGGACGCATCGCGGAGCGCTGGCCTTATCCTTCAATCGAAACGAGGCTTGGAACAGGAGCCGTAGTCATGCAGTCCACATTGTCCCCTCGCGTTTCGCCGCGGCGTTCGCCCCGTCGGATCGGTCGATCCGGTTTCACGCTCATCGAGCTACTCGTCGTCATCGCGGTGATCGCCGTGCTCGTCGGTTTGTTGATGCCGGCGATCTGGTCGGCTCAGCGAAAGGTCCGCATTGCCCGCGTCCGTACCGAGATTTCGCAGCTCGAAGGAGCGATTGCGACCTTCAAGGCGAAGTTCAACGTCGAACCGCCAAGTTACATCGACTTCACGCGAACCGGCGGAGTCTATCCCCCGGCGACCCGCGCGGTTCTGAGGCAAATCTGGCCGAATATCAATCTATCTGATGTGAGTCCTTGGGACGGTAATACACTTGACGGTGCCGCTTGTCTCGTTGCGTTCCTTAGTGGCATTAACAACCAGGGCTTTTCGACGAATCCGAACAATCCTTGGGGAGCGCCGCCGGCAAATCCTGGCACTGATCCCTGGCCGCTCGGTGGTTCGCGCGACGGGCCATTCTACGAATTCGATCCGGGACGGTTGTTAACTGGTACCGTGGTTTATTCAACACCGACACCCACATCAAAAATTTACATATCAGGTGTTTTTGGTGGATATCTCGATTCGTTTCCAGGACAGCAAGGTCCTCTCATCTATTACAGCAGTTACGACGGGCGGGGATATCAGGCCGCCGACAACTCGGCCCGCATGACGACCTATTACAGCAGCACTGCTACGTCACCTTTTAAGCAGAATGGTTTTCAAATCATTTCTCCAGGCCCCGACGGGCGCTATGGCGTTGGGGGCTTGTATGACAGCGAACGAGTCGACGACGATCCCATAGGTCCACCACCATCATTATACAGCCTTATTCCCGTCAATCGACGTGATGAAAGAGATAATATCACCAATTTCGTCAGTGGTTCATTGGCTCCTTAATTTCATTGAACCGTTCGTCATTACCGTTCGAAGGGAGTCAACATGACCCCAACTAGAAACAACATTCAGACAACAGTCCGGCGCGATGCGCAGCGGTCGGGGTTCACCCTGATCGAGCTGATGGTCGTGATCGGCATCATCGCGCTGCTCGCTTCGCTGACGCTCGTGGCGTTCCGCGGCTTCGTCGGCGGAGCCCGCGTCAAGGCGACGCAAACGACCATCCTTAAAATCGACCAGTTGCTGCATCAACGTATGGAAGCCTTCAGCCGCTGGATCGAAGAACAACACGTCGACTCGCCGGGCGTACCTGGTTATGTCTACGATAGCGATTATCGAGCACTAGGTACAACACGTGGTGATACGAGCGTACGCGAATCTGTTATCGTATTGGGTCGTAAAAATCGTTTCCGCGAATTCTTTCCGCAGGTAGCCGCAGAAACAGTCTCTTACGAAGCTCACTTGGGGCGAATAAATCCATCGACTCCGAATACGACAAACGATAATGCCGAATGCCTCTATTGGCTGGTCATGAACTCGCAGGTTTACGGCATCGAGCCGGTTGAAGATGGGTTTTTCGTCTCGGCCGAATACGGCGACACCGACGGCGACGGGTTGATGGAATTCCTCGACAACTGGGGAAACCCGATTCGCTATTATCGCTGGCCCACCCGATTAATACGTCCAGGTGGCGGCGCGGTTGATCTGAGTCAAGGCGCTCAGATACTCATGGCAATTGGAAATCTCGGTCCGGGGAATCCTCTTGATGGTCCCGATGGCCAACCAGGGATTGCATCAGTCGATGATGACGACAACGGAACGATTGACGATGTAACTGAGCGATTTTACGAGGGAAGTGACGATGTACGTCAACTTATAGAAGATTCCGACGATCCTCTAGGTTTGTTTTCTGGGGTTTCTACGTTGCCAAACGGAATTTTATTTGAAATCGGATATCACACGGCAGACGCACAACATACGCCACTGATTATTTCTGCCGGCCAGGACGGATCAGGCCCAGGTGGTGGCGGACTCGGTTTGTATGAACCCACCGATGCAGATGGCGCAGATCGGAAACCTGGTGCTGCTGGGGTTGATGATGATAACAACGGCATAGTTGATGACGTATACGAACGTGGCTGGCCTAGTACCGATGACAATGGCGGGAATTTTGGGTTTCTCGCTCAACCGATTCCCGGACAATACGCCGATTTCACCGACAACATCACCAATCTCAACTCACGGGCTGGAGGACGATAGATGCTCCACCGGAGAGACCTCTCGGCCAAGAGCCGGAGTAAAATACCAGACCGCAGCACAAACGAGGGAGCTTCCTCTTTCCCCCTCTCCCTCTGGGAGAGGGTCGGGGTGAGGGTGCCTTTCTCTTCGTGTTCTCAGCCATCAAAAAATTCCCCTCACCCGGCCTTCGGCCACCCTCTTCCAGGGGGAGAGGGGAGACATCGCCGCGGCTTCACGCTCGTCGAGTTGCTGGTGTCGATTTCGATTCTGCTGATCCTCTCCGTCATTACGCTGGCGACGATCAACATGACGCAGACGTACGACCGCATTCGGACGGGAACCCGGCAGGTGCAATCGTACTACGAAGGGGCCAAGACCCGAGCCGGGTACGCCAAAGACATTCGCGGCGTTCGCTTTCTGCTCGACACCACCGACAATACCACCGCCTCAAGCATGGTCTTCATCGGCCCTCCCGAACGGTTTTCGCAGGGGCAGATTGTAATCCTCAGAGAAGATGATCCTTCGATAACAACAATCATCGATCTGAATCGAAACGGAACAATCGACGATCCTGTGACTGATACGGTTTTTATCAACTACCCACCTATTTGGAATTCTTTAGCTTCAAGGAATAGATTGTCCGATGGTGCCAGAATAAAAATTCGTGACTCTTACTTTACAATCGCACAATGGAAAGACCCAACTGGTTCTTTACCAAATCAATGGTATCTCACTCGGCCTTACAGGGACCAACTTGGCGTTGCGTTAGAATACGAACTCGAACTCAACCCGGCGGTGCTTCCGAATCAGGAACCGCGGCCTCTCGGGACGGGGATCGTCATCGATCTCGACAACAGCCGCGTCCCCGGAACGTGGCGCACCGGAGGGGCCGGCTCGGCGTACACGCAGTACCTCGA
>JAQCEJ010000032.1 GCA_027618475.1 Planctomycetota bacterium
TGAAACAACGATGCACGAGAGCGCAACGGCGAGGGGTAAAGGACTGAATTTTCTCGGTTTTTCAGGGCTGGGCGCAACTGCGTCCGGGATGGTGTCGGGGTGACGAAGGGCGTAACCGAATTCGCGAAAGGAGGGACGATGAAACGTCCGTGCGGAATGAGCAACTCAACGATGTGCGCCACATCCTCGGTGTTCGCGCTCGCCCCTCACCCGGCGGCTGCGCCGCCACCCTCTCCCGACGGGAGAGGGTTTTGATGGAACGGCTTCTCTGGTTCTCGATTTTACTTCCACGCCCGGCGGAAGAATTCGATGAAGTTCTTGCACATGATCCCTTCGATGTCCGTCTGGCTGTAGCCTCGCTTCTCGAGAATCTCGGCGACTTTGTATACGTCGGCGATCGTATCGAGATCTTTCGGCGACTGCTCTTTGCCGAAGCCTCCATCGAGGTCAGAGCCGATGCCGCAGTGCTTGGCATTGCCGGCGAGCTGGCAAATGTGGTCGATGTGGTTGACCAGTTTTTCGAGCGTGACATCCGTCTCTTCGGGTTTGGTCACGCCGATCGTCCAGCCGGGGGCGATCATCCACGCGTCGAAGACCGCACCAATAACGGCACCGCGTTTGATCAGTTCCTTGAGCTGGTCGTCATCGAACTGACGGTCGTTGGGGGTGATCGCCCGGCAATTGTGATGGCTGGCAATGACCGGGCCGTCGTAAATTTCTAACGCCTCCCAGAACGATTGATCGGCGAGATGCGTGACGTCGAGCAGCATGCCGACACGTTGCATTTCTTTAATCAACTCGCGGCCTTCGGCGTTAAGGCCCCCTTCGCTGCCGGTGCCATAGCAGTACGGTCCGGGGCCGTAGTGAGCCGGGCCGAGCAGTCGCAGTCCCGCGTTGTACCATTCTTCGATCTGCTGCGGATAGAGAATTCCAGGGCTTCCCTCCATGCTGAGGATGTAGCCGATCGGCTGATCCCCTTTGGGATTGGCCTCCCACTCGGCGACGTGGGCATCGAGCGTTTTGCGGTCGGGGATGGCGCGAATCGCCCCTCGTTTTTCCATCGCGCGGTAGTAGGCGAGTTGACCGTGACACGCCGCATAAGCCGCTTCTCGCGATTGATAATGCGTGAGAGGTTTGTTCTTGCGATGCAACCGGGGCAACAACGTGCTGATCGTGATGCCGATTCCCCCTTTGCGAAGTTCGGGCCAGGTGACGGTGCAGTCGCCGGGGACGATGCCGGGGAATTGCCGTTCGAATTTTCGCAACTCGTCAACGGTGAGCATGAGGTCGCGGTTCCATTCGACGGCATTCCAGGCCATATCGAGGTGGGCATCAAAGATGAGCATGAGCGGGGATCCTTGTGGCGTGATGGAGGCGTATAAATGTGCGGAAGAAATAATTCTAAGCGAACGTTTACGAGTTCGCCAGCTTCCCCAAGTCGATTTGCAAAGAGCCGCGACCGTCAGGGAGTGGTCTTTCGCCACGTCATCGTCGGACCGCTTACTTCGTGCGCGGCTCTTTTTGCAGTGCCGCAACGGCGAACAGCGCCCAACCGACGATCAGCAGTGTCCCGCCGATGGGGGCGACCATCCCCCATTTGGTTTCACCGGTGAGCGCGAGGAGGTACAGGCTTCCTGAAAAGAGGAGGATGCCGACGGTGAATGACCATCCGGCGGAGGTTGCCCAGCGGCTTGTTCGTTGTTGTGTCAGGACTCCTAATGCCAGCAGTGCCAGCGCGTGGTACATCTGATATTCGGCTCCGGTTTTGAAGTCTTGCAGGTACTTCCACGACGCCGGGACCGAGAAACCGGCAACGACTTTCGGAGGCATCGACGCATATTGATCGACCATCACTTGATCGAGCCCGTGTGCGGCGAAGGCCCCAAGCACGACCGCGAGTCCGCCGAAGATGGCACCTGTGATCGTCCACGTTTTCATGCGATGTTTCCTCCATTTGATGGTACGGTGAGGGGTAGACAGCACAGTAGTCGGGTGAGGGGTCGGATTAAATGTCTAATGCCTACAAGCAGTTTCATAACCCTCTGGACGGCGGATAATTCCGGACAATTTGGACGATTCTTCAGTCGCCAACCGGGTTATGAAACCAGTTCTAATGAAATCCCAATGATTCCATCGGCCTTCCGTCATTTGGTCATTGGGAATTGGGATTTCGTTAGGCATTCGTCATTAGGATTTAGGCATTCCGAACTCTCCTCACCCGGCCGCTGCGCGGCGACCCTCTCCCATCGTAGACGACGACGTGGTCTGTGCGGTAGTCTCACGTCAATGTCAAAGGTGTACTACCAACGTGTGAGATCATGCATGGCCGACATCGAGTTTCAGATTTTTTCGTGGGAAGCGTTGCACGAATTTGCTGCGCGGGTGCTTCAGTCATTCGGCGTCCCCGTGGCTGAAGCGAACACGGCGGCGGAAATCCTTTCGCTCAGCGACTTACGGGGGATCGACTCGCATGGCATTGCCCGGCTGCCGGCTTATGTCGAGATGCTTTCGATCGGACGGATCAATCCCCGACCGAAGTTGAGCATCGTTCGGGAATCGTTATCGACGGCAACCGTCGACGGTGACAACGGATTGGGGTTGGTGATCGGGCCGCAGGCGTATGCGATAACGATGGATAAAGCCGATCACGCGGGGACGGGCTGGGTCGCGGTGCGAAATTCGAATCATTACGGCATCGCCGGGTACTATGTCTTGAAGGCACTCGAACGCGATCAGATCGGGTGGGCGATGACGAGCACGACAAAGGTGGTCGCGCCGCTTTGGGGAGCCGAGCGGATGCTGGGGACGAATCCGATTGCGATCGCATTTCCCGGATTCGAAGAGCCGCCGATCGTCATCGACATGGCGAGCAACCCGGCGGCGTTCGGCAAGATCGAGATGGCGATTCGCAAAGGGACGGAGATTCCGGAAGGGTGGGCGATCGATAAAGAGGGGTATCCAACGACCGATCCGCACCAGATGGTTCAGGGAGGAGCGATGCTTCCTCTGGGCTCCGTGCGGGAACGGGGAGGTCATAAAGGGTATTGTTTGTCGGCGATGGTCGACCTCCTCTGCGGACCATTGAGCGGGGCGAACTGGGGGCCTTTCACCCCTCCGTTCACCATGCAACATGCTGAGCCGCCGCGTCAGGTGGGAAAAGGACTCGGTCATTTCTTCGGGGCGATGCAAATCGATGCATTTCGCGATGTCGATGCGTTTAAACGATCGATAGACGATTGGGTTCGGACATTCCGTCGAACGAAACCGGCTCCGGGGACCGATGGACCGATCATCCCCGGCGATCCGGAACGTCAGGCCGAACGTGAACGACGCGTCGGGGGAATTCCCCTGATTCGACCGGTGATCGATGAGTTGATCGCGGTCTCGAATAAGACAGGCATTCCGTTGGACGAGCCGAAGGACCGATGACGTCACTTTGCAAGAGTTACAAGCGGAGTACTTCGGAACGCGAAACGCCTCAAGTTGAAACGGTTAACGAGAATAACGAGAGGGGACGGAAATACCATGGTCTTTGTCATCACGATTCGGGCATCGGCGCGACTTAACATTCGACTGGACACAAAAGTTGAGATCGATTATTTAGTCGCCTCTGCACAATTCGCTGCACACATCTGATTTCTCACCGTTATTACCCTCCGTTTGATGTCCTACCGACGAATCTAGTCTTTCGACGCTTTTCGCGTTGCAACTCTCGACTTCAATTGCCGTTAACTCATTTTCAGTCAAGATCGTGCTCTGACGACCGGATGATCTGGTTGCCTCAGCCGCTTGATGTGCCCGTTACATCGCCTTAATTATATTCATCTTGTGGAGGCATGGATGCCGCCGAGAGATTCCGGGAACGCACTGAAGACTGCCGGTCGATGGCAGGGGTTGATTTTTCCCCTGTTGATCGTCTCTTCGGTGTTGGTGCTCATCACGCCGCTCCCCCCGTTGATGTTGGACTTGCTGCTGGCATCCAACGTGACAGTGGCGGTTGTGATCTTGCTGACGACGATTTATGTCGCCCGGCCTCTCGACTTTAACGTCTTCCCCGCTCTGCTGTTGGGCACAACGCTCGCCCGGTTGGTTCTCAATGTCGCTTCGACACGATTGATTCTTTCGGGAGGAGCGACCGAAAAAATGGATGCCGCCGGCGGGGTGATCGCCGCCTTCGGCGAGTTCGTCGCCGGCGGAAACATCGTGATCGGGATCATCCTCTTCAGTATTCTGGTCATCATTCAGTTTGTGGTGATTACCAAGGGTGCCACGCGTATCAGCGAAGTGGCGGCCCGTTTTGCCTTAGATGGAATGCCAGGAAAACAGATGGCGATCGACGCCGATCTCAATGCCGGCACGATCAATCAAGAGCAAGCCAAGCAACGACGCCAGGAAGTCACGCAGCAAGCCGACTTCTACGGAGCAATGGACGGTGCCAGTAAATTTGTACGCGGCGATGCCATTGCCGGTATCATAATCATGCTCGTCAATATCTTCGGCGGCCTGTTTATTGGCGTCTTCCAGAATGGATTGGACGTCTCGGAAGCCGCGGCATTGTTCACCAAACTGACGATTGGCGACGGACTTGTGTCACAAGTCCCGGCGTTCCTGATATCGATCGCAGCAGGCATGATCGTTACGAGGTCGTCGACCGAGAGTCAGCTTTCTCGTGATATGGTCAGTCAGATGTTTCGGCATTCCGAAGCGATGTTCGTAGCATCGGCGTTTCTGGTGGCCCTCTCACTGACCGGCCTGCCGATGCTACCGATGCTCACATTGGCAACCGCCTGCGGGGTGATCGGTTTTTCTGTGAAGAGCAAAAACCAGCAACAGCAAGTGATCGCCCGGCAGCAGGAACAGCAGCAGATTCCGAAACCGCCGGAACCGAAACCCGAGGACAATTTGCACGTTGATCCGATGGAACTCGAACTCGGCGTCGGCCTGTTAAGGCTTGCCGATCCAAACTCCGGAGGCGACTTGCTCGAACGAATTACGCGGGTGCGCCATAAGATCGCACAGGAACTCGGCATCATTTTGCCGAAGGTTCGACTGCGCGACAGTATGCGCATCGAGCCGCGGCAGTATCAGATCAAAATTCGCGATGTCGCCGTCGCGTGGGGAGAAGCGTACCCCGATGCATTACTGGCGATCGACACCGGAGCAACGACAGGAAAAGTCCCCGGGCTTGAAACAGTCGAACCGGCGTTCCAGCGACCTGCTCGTTGGATCGAACCAGCCCAGAAAGACCGGGCCGCGATGTTCGGCTACAGCATCGTCGAACCTTCTGCCGTCATCATCACACATCTTACCGAAATCATACGTGAAAACAGCAATCAGCTTTTCACCCGACAGCAGGTGCATCAACTTCTCGATAACCTCAAGCAAACCTCACCTAAAGTGGTGGACGAACTCATCCCCGATTTGCTCAAGACGTCGCAGGTGCATCAGATACTCAACAACTTATTGCGCGAAAGAGTCCCCATTCGCGACCTCGAAACGATTCTGCAAACTCTGGGAGACTTTGCCGACCGCACCAAGGATCTCACGATTCTCACCGAATATGTGCGAAATAACCTGGCTCGCAGCATCTGTCAGCAGTATCGCGATCGAAACCGGGTGCTACGTGTCGTCACGCTCGATCCGGGAGTCGAAGACATCCTTTCGTCGGGCATCGAATTCGGAGACCGAGGTTTGACGATCAAACTCAGCCCCCAGACCGCCGAAACCATCACGCACTCACTTACGCAACAGCTTGAAAAACTTGTCTCGGCAGGATATCCACCGGTCGTACTCTGCAACCCACAAGTGCGAGCCGGCTTGAAACAAATCACCGCTCCAGCGCTTCCGAAACTTGCCGTCATCAGTCTGAATGAAATCACGCGTGACACCGACGTCGAGTCGCTGGGACAAGTCGAAATCCCCACACTGCGTAAAACGCCATTGAAAGTCTAGTCCTTTCCCGTTTTATGAATCGCTGCAACAATCAAGGACCGCATTCATGACCGAAGTCAGAACCTTTCGCGCACCGAACATGCAGTCGGCACTGGATCTCGTTCGTGCGGAGATGGGGGGCGAGGCCGTCATTCTGCATACGCGCCAAGTTCCTATTCGCCGCCTGCTCCCCTGGAGCAAGCCGAAAGAAGAAGTCGAAATCACGGCTGGGCTGGATGTTCCCATTCGCTCTCCTGTCGATCGGTCTCGGCAGCGGTCGGTCGTTACCGACGAATCGAATGCCCGCCCTCCCGTATACGCAATGCCTACTGCGACAAAGAGTTCAACGGCAATCCCTACGAAAAGCATCACAAAGAATCGACCTTCTGGGATCCGCTCGGAATCTCCACGGTTGGAACTCCCTGCCACGTCGCCTACGACACCGGGTGGCCTGGGTCACTCGACGGAAAAACCAAACAGTCCCCCTTATCCTTCAGCACCGGCACAAGCTCTTCGAGGGGGACCATCCGCGCCGAAATCACTTAACGACGCCGTTCCTTCGATCAAAGCGTCCCCGGAAAAAACCGTTCGGTCGACACCGTCCAAGTCAGGGTTACCGCCCATCACGCAGAGTCGCCCCGCACCATTGCCAAAGGCCGTTCCGTCGGATGACCCCAACGTCCTCTTCTCCAATAAACTCGACACACTGCAGAAAATGATCGAAGATCTGGCACGGACGTCACATAAAAGAGCCTCCGCCGAAATTCCAGCTGAGATGTTTCATCTCTACACACAATTGATTGACGCCGAGGTCGAAGACGAACTCGCCAGAGATTTGATCTTTCGTTTGCCGCGTCACGACCGTTCGGCTCCATCCGATATGCACGCCGCCCAATCGTTGTTGACCGCAATGGTATCTTCTGAAATTCACTGCGGTTCGGTGATCGCCCCCGATCGCAATCGCCGCAAGGTGGTCGCCCTGGTAGGGCCGACCGGCGTCGGTAAAACGACGACGATAGCAAAACTAGCTGCCAATTTCCGACTCCGCGACAACATCCGCATGGGACTTGTCACCGTTGATACGTATCGCATCGCAGCCGTCGAACAATTACGTACATATGCTGAAATTATCGACTTGCCGATGAAGGTCGTGACCAGCCCGTCGGAAATGCGGAGAGCACTCGATGAATTGAGCGGTCTCGAACTTGTCCTCATAGACACTGGGGGTCGCAGCCCACGCGACGAAATGAAAATACAGGAACTCAAAAATCTGCTCAGCGAAGCAGAGGTTGATGAGGTGCATCTCGTGCTCGGCCTCAACGCCAGCTTACGCAGTCTCGACTCGACGGTAGAGATGTTTCGCCAAGTAAATGTCAGTTCACTGTTGCTCAGCAAGCTCGACGAGGCTCCCAGTCTGGGAACGATTCTGTCTTTGTCACGAAAATTTCCCTGGCCGATCAGCTATGTCACTACCGGACAGGACGTTCCCGACGATATTGAACCGGCTCATCCCGATCGTCTGGCTCGACTGATTCTGGGGCAGGATCGACTGACACCGTAAAGTCAGAGCACAGGCATCGGTCTAAATGTTTTTCTTCGCGATCTCTTCTCGGATCACGCCAATGACGCCAGGTAAAATTCAATCGGATGTGGAAACAAACGACTCGACGGCATCAGTCTCCGCTCAGACGCGGCTGATGTCTCTCATTTCGTCGTCAACTCCTTCTATTGAATTTGATACGACAGGTACACCGGATCTGCCGGAAACCCGTCCTGTTTTGAAATCACCAGCCATTTTAGAATTGACGTCGCGCGAATCAAAACCTTCCGAACGACCGGGCGATCGTTTTCGATCTGATCAGGCCGACATATTACGTGGAATGATCGAACAGCACTTCCATCCCGTGGAAAAAGCTGAGAACGACCAACTTTCTAATCGGGCTTTCACCATCGCCGTTACCTCCGGTAAAGGAGGCGTCGGCAAGAGTTTAATCTCACTGAACCTCGCACTGGCAATTGCTCGCGAAGGAGCACGCGTTTGTCTGATCGACGCGAATCTGGGTTTGGGAAACCTTGATCTGCTATGCGGACTGAACGGCTACTGGAATCTTTCGCACGTCGTTATGGGTTCGCGCAATCTTTCAGACGTCATACTATCGGGACCGGGCGGTATCGATCTCATCCCCGGTGCCAGCGGCTTAACAGCCCTCGCCGATTGCCCTCCCGCTGCGCAACAAACGTTGCTACGTCAAATGAAGCAGCTCGAAGAGAGTTACGATGTTCTGATTCTCGATACCGGAACCGGTATTCATTCAGCCGTACGGCGATTCGTGACGGCAGCCGACCTGGTACTCGTCATCACAACAGCAGAGCCGACAGCGATTGCCGACGCCTACGCCACGATCAAAGCGATTCACGATGACGACGTATCGAGACTGGAGGTACTGGTCAATCAATGTGATGCCGAATACGCACACCGCATCAACGAACGCATCTCCCAGACGGCCAAAATGTTTCTCCACAAGACGGTAGCCGCTGCCGGTTCGATTCCCTTCGATCCGGCAATGGTCAATACCGTGCTCAGGCGCAGACCGTTGATGGTCGAATCACCGCAAAGCCCTGCCGCTCAATCATTGACACTGCTGGCACGCCGAATGTTGACGCTGAAAGACGGTCAAATCCGCCGTCCCCACTTTTTTGAGCGAATGTGGAATCGCCTGCTTAACCGTTCCGCCTGACATTTCTTCCTTCGAGTACTTCCGTCCTTATCATTCCCACCACTTGACCGCGAATTCGTTCTCTTCGTTTCCAGCCTCGTCCCAATACGCCTTTTTGTTCAGTCCATTTTTCCCATGCAGCACACACATTCACATACCGCACAGGTTCTGTGCATCGGACCATCGGCACCGGCATTTTTTGCTGATGGCCGCGTTACGAACGGGGGCGATCCCTGTCAGACTTTGTGGATTGTAAGACATGCGTCAAGTTTTCGGGCGTCACAGCCGATTTTAATGAAACGTCGGCAGACGTGTGTCGCCGATATTTTCAGTCACGACAGCGACACACTGCTGCATCACTCTCCTCCTACTATGCGTGAGCGAATTTCACTGTGGCAAAACAGTTCGCAACCCGATTATCACTCCTTGCATTTTCAGCAATGCTGCTCGACGGCATCGTCTGTGGTACGGATTTTCACAACGCCATGTTTGGGGCATTCGCATCAGCAATCGTCTTTTTATTCGTCGGTCTGGCCTGTGGGGAGATGGCCAAGCGAATCGTTCAAGAAATGGCAGCCAGAGAAGCACAGCAACTGGTCAAGCAGAAAGTAACTCCCTTTACGGACCGTTAATGTCCGTCGTTGATTCGACGGTTTCAATTCCAACATAGCCAGCCAATCAAATTTCATATTCGAATGAGGAATCACCATGGAGGGACGGGTAACAGGCAAATCGATGCGTGATCGCGATATCGCAGAGATCTGGGTCGAGTACCGCACCGAACCGACTCAGGACTTGCGTAACGCGCTCATCGAGCGATTTTTGCCACTGGTTCGATACAACGCCGAACGCGTCTGGCAGAAACTACCGGACGGAGTCGATTTGAACGATCTCATCTCAGCCGGCGTTTTCGGACTGATGGACGCGATCGACGCCTTCGATATCAATCGTGGCGTCAAATTCGAGACGTACTGCGTGCCGCGTATTCGCGGTGCCATGCTCGACGAATTACGGACGATGGACTGGGTGCCTCGTCTCGTCCGCAGCAAAGCCAGCAAAGTTGAAGCGGCGAGAAAACAGGCCGAAGCCGAATTCGGTCGGCCCCCCTCCGAATCCGAGATCGCCCGGAAGATGGAAATCCCGACGGAAGAGTTTGAGAAGCTCAAAGCCGAAGCGAGCGCTGTCAATCTCGTCAGCTTGAACAAGAAGTGGTACGAGACGGACAGTTATAAAGATGTTCGCGAAGTCGATATTCTCGAAGACAACAAAGGGGAAGATCCGACTAACAGCATCCAGAAACGCGATCTGATGAAGCTCGTCACCAAAGGGCTCAATCGCAACGAGCGTCTGATCATCATTCTGTATTATTATGAAGAATTGACGATGAAGGAAATCGGCAACACGCTTGGCCTCTCCGAGTCGCGGGTCAGCCAGATGCATTCGAGTATCGTCAATCGTTTAAAAGACCAACTTCGCCGTCGGCGTCCCGAGTTTGCATAGCTCTCCTTCGATAATACGCCATTCACATCGCCCCCGGTCATTGACCGGGGGTTGTTTTTTTCCTGAACCGGGCGACAAATCCTGCACATTGCCGCTCAAATTCAATACCAGCGCCGCTTATCGACCAGATTCGTCAACAGTTCACCCGATGCGAAGCGGCCCACGTTTTCTTTGACGACCGCAAAATGTCGTTCTGCGATGCGCGGCGATGCTGCAGCGACGTGCGGCGTGATGATGACGTTTTCCATCGCCCAAAGTGGATGATCAGACGGAAGCGGTTCGACTTCAAACACATCGAATCCCGCCCCGGCAATCTGCTTCTGTTGTAACGCAGCCGTCAGATCTGCGAGGTCGACGATCACACCGCGACCAATGTTGATTAAATAAGCTGTCGAACGCATCTGCTCGAACTGCTTGCGGCGAAACATCTTGAAAGTTTCCGGAGTATGAGGTGCGGCGATAACGACATAATCGCTCGCAGCCAACAATTCCGGTAATTGCGAGACGTCTCCGATGTCGTCAATGATTCCCGGTAACGTACGGCGAACAGGGTCGATACCGATGAGATTAAGACCGAAGGCCTTTGCCCGTCGAGCGATCTCGGCACCGATCTCACCGACACCGACGATTCCCAAGGTATCATCGGCTAGATGCCGATGCGCACGGTCCATATCAGTAATCATTCCTGGCCCGCATTTGTTATCGGTTCTTGCCGCCTCTCCGCCGGCAGGTTCCCAATTGGCACATAGCTGCTGACGAAAGTAAAGTGGAAACTGTCGGGCAAAGCTGATGACGTACCCCATCACATGATCGGCAATGACGTCGGAAAACAAACCTCTCATATTGCTCAAGGCACAAGGGTGGTCGATTAATTCAGGAAACAGATAATGTTCGAGGCTCGCTGTCGGTGACTGAATCCAGCGCAGCACTTCGGCTCGAGCCAGCAACGCAGGAGTCATCTTTCCGAAAAATCCTTCGGCGTCGACGATTTCCCGTTCGGCCTGTTCTGCATCCGCAGCGTTTACGATGGTGAGCCGAGAATCGACATCGCAAAGAGCCGAATATCGAACATTATCAATCGCCGGATAGATGAGCAGCTTCATGACATACGTCCCGTCTCTTCAATAGAATTCTCCATTTCTTGCCTTCAGATTTAAAAACTGATAACAAAATAGGAGCAGCGATGCCATCGCTGTCAAGGGTATATTGATCCCTTTTTGAATCCCAAAAAATGACAGAGGAAGCGACTTGTCACCACGCGATGTCTCCGTCAGAATGTGCGACATCAGGAAGATGTCGACACATCAGGAAGATGAAGTCGAGTGAGCCGACTGAAATCTTGCTATAAGCGAACGTCATCGGTTTTTGCTTTCACCATCGAATTCTATCTTTCGAGTATGAGGTCGCGTAATGCTCCATGTCACTTGCGGAGTGAACGAAAGGTTTGTCATTGGGGGAGAGATTGTCGTCACGGTATTGGAAATCGACGGCGATCATGCCCGCATTTCAATTTCCGATCCACGAAACGATCCTCCCTACTGGGAGCAAACCGTTTTTTGCGGTGATGCCGAGTCCTCGGAATTGATGGTTCAATAAAGCATGCCACTTTCAAATATGGAAAGTTGATCGACGTGTCTTCCCTGTACGATGACCTGTCATCTTTGGGTTTGAGACCGGCCGATCTACCTCGGCACATCGCTGTGATTATGGACGGTAACGGTCGCTGGGCTCGTTCGCGAGGTCTGCCGCGCATCGAAGGACATCGCCGCGGAGTCAAGTCGGTCCGAACAATCGTTGAAGCGTGTTCGGAACTCAAAATCGAACAGTTAACGCTGTACTGCCTGAGCAGTGAAAATTGGAAGCGGCCCAAAAAGGAACTTGATCTGTTGCTCGGTCTGCTCGAACAATTCGTCATCGAAGAGCGTTCCGAGATTGCCCGTCAGAATCTGCGATTCAGCATTATCGGCCAGCGCGAAGGGCTCGGTTTGAACGTGTTGCGCGAAGTCGCCAAGACGATTGAATGCAGCCGAGGCAACACGGGAACGATGTTATGCCTGGCCATTAATTACGGCAGCCGGGCGGAAATCGTCGCTGCGGTTAAGTCGATCGCCCGACAGGTTGCCGCAAATAATACGACACCGGACGACATCAATGAAGACACGATTTCATCATCACTTTATACGGCGGGTATGCCTGATCCCGATTTGGTGATTCGAACCGCGGGAGAGATGCGCATCAGCAATTATCTGCTTTGGCAGATCAGTTATGCGGAACTCTGGGTCACAGAAAAATGCTGGCCCGAGTTTCGCACTCCGGATCTGTTGCAGGCAATCAAAGATTTTGCCTCGCGCGATCGCCGTTTCGGCGGTCTGAAGGATCAGGATTGACGGGCGGTCGGATTAACGATATGTCAAAAGAAAATATCGTTTGCTTTACCTTGAGGCAACTTTTATCCTCCGACGTATAAAGGAAAACGTCAATTATGCTGCAATGGCGGCTGACGGTCTCGGCGACGCTGATACCATTGTTGTTTCTGCTATTCGCATGGGATCATCGTCTCGGAGTCATCGCTCCCGTGTTCATTGTCCTTACGTTATTGATCGTGGCCGGGTGTGTGATCGAACTCGTCGCACTTTTGCAGACTCGAATCCCCGAGTTACAGCCGACCCGACTCGTACTGGCGAATGGTTGGATCGTGCTTTCGGCATGGGTGGTTCCCATACTTGCGACAACAAACGGAACCGATGCAGTCAACGATGGAGATCCACTCTTCTACCTGATGATCGCAACGGCGATCGCCTGGCTGGCCCTATCAACTCGCGCCGTGTTCGCATTTCGTGCTGAAAATCAAAATATTGTGACGCTGGCTGCTGAAGGCCTCACACTGCTGTACCTCGGAATCGGCATAGGTCTCACCGTGAACTTGCGCTGGGTTGCCGGCCACGAACGTGGTTATCTGGTTCTCGGATCGATGATACTCGCCGTCAAGTTCGGCGACGTCGGTGCCTATACGATCGGTCGCCTGTTTGGTCGCACAAAATTTGTGCCACGATTGAGTCCTGGGAAAACGTGGGCCGGCGTTGGAGGTGCCATGGTGAGCGCCGTGTTCGCCAGTGCCTTTTGGCTCGGTTGGATCGCCGTCACATGGTTTGGAGTCGACGCCTCAGAACCAAGATGGACGCGCATCATCGTCTATGGACTCGTCATGGGAGTAGCGGGAATCATCGGTGATCTGAGCGAATCGCTAATCAAACGCGATGCCGGGCAGAAGGACTCTGGAAATACCATCCCCGGATTTGGTGGCGTACTCGATCTGATGGACAGCCTGATCTTCGCCGGACCTTGTGCGTATCTTTTCTGGCGTTTCTTCCCACCGCTGTTGTAAAAGGGTCGAATTAAAAGTTTTCGACAGTCGATGCGCCACAATGCAAATGGTGTCGTGGCAATATATAATTCATGAAGATGTTTTTAAATCGCTCGATAAAGTTGCAGGAATATCGTTCAAGGGACGCTGCACGTACAGGCCATCCGATTCCTTCAAGTCGACAACCTCCGATGAATTGCTATCATTGTCAGGCAGCACGATCTGAACCACCGGACGTGTGTAATCCGATCGATTCGATCGCATGACCTTACCAACGCGACCGTCGCTAAGTTCGATAAACGATCCGACCGGGAACATCGACGTGGTATACAGCAATCCGCGAACCGCATCGGGATCGTAGAGACCTTCGCGGCAGCCACGGACAATCTTCTCGATGGCATAGTACGGCAACATTGCCTGCCGATACGGCCTCGGGGAAATCAGCGCGACGAAAACATCGGCGACCGATGCAATTCGTGCCAACGGATGAATCTGTCGGCCTACTCGCCGTCTCGGGTATCCTGTACCGTTAAAGCGTTCGTGCATCTGGTACGCCACCATCCGCGAACCCATTCGCAATTCTTTGACATCTTTGATGAGATCGAGCGTGATCGAAGGATGCTTCATGATCTCTAAATATTCAATGTCGGAAAGGCGTCGCGGAGCGGTATACAGTTTACGGTCGATTTTCAACATGCCGACATCATGCACAAGACATCCAATTCCTAATTCGTATAGTTCGTCTTTCCTCAATCCCATCACAGCGCCGATGGCCATCGCCATCCGCGAGGACTGCAAGCCGTGTTTGTAAGGGTACTCGTGCGCTTTGTCGCGAATTCCAAGAGAGATAAACAGATCCAGGTCGTCTGTAATCTGTTCGAGAGCCATCGACGACAGGTTGATGATTTCCCCACCTTTTATCGACGCCCCGGAAGAGAGATTGTCGAAGAACGACTTCGTGTGTTCGACCGATGATGTATAACTGGATGAAAATGCGAACGATGCTTCATCACGATAATGACTCTCTTCGCGGTGTTTCACCTTGTGAATGAATGAATCGGGCTTGGGGCCCCATTGGGCATTTCCGAAGTTTGCGTTTTCCAGACCTGGAACTGTCGATGTCGAATGCCTGACAGAACGTCTTTCGTCATGAGGTGCACCCGACGTCAGACGGCTCAATTCACTTTTGTGAACTCGAACTCTGGAAATACCGCGCTGATTCAGCTTATCCCGAATCGCCGACGTGATGACGGTCCCTGACGCGAGTAACAGGACGTTCTGGTCACCGCTGCTACATTCGTAAATCGGCGCACGCAGTCTGGTTCCCACGCGTAACCCCGAAAGTTCGATCGTGGTGTACGCGGAAGCTTGTTCCCGACTCAATGTCGTGGTTTCTGCCATGGAATACGCCTGCTGTTTCTGCGATCATCTGTCATGAACGAAGCCAATCGTCTCGACGCATGAGAAAAATGCCTGCAACATCACCGTCTAAAAACGGAATCGCAAATTTCTGCAACGGAGCGAATCGACACTTTTAACCCTAAGTTGAAATGGCTGTTTTGGCCTGTAGATACGGGGCGATTCGCCAAAAAACGGTTGTCGCTTATCGGCATTTGCAGGACATGATCATTCGGAGGATCATGCCGGATAAACCGGCGAATGCTGTCTCAACGATTGGTGTCCTTGACGTCAATCGCGCTGTCCTCCAATATCCACACACTTCAGGAGAAGATTCGCTCGCTACGTGGCTCGAATTGCAAATCAGTGGATGCAGGATTGCAAAAGGCGTTACGCAGGGACGATCAACAGAGTTCCTGGATCGGAGCACCGGATGGAAGCACGATGATCGGGCGGCCACTGCCATCGAGATAATGCTTCTCGGTATCGATTCCCAAATGACGGTAAATGGTCGCGAGCACGTCCTGAGGTGTCTTTGGATTTTCCAACGGGAACGCGGCTTTGGAATCGGAGGAACCCACCACACGCCCCCCTTGCACCGGACCACCGGCCAACGCAGCGCTGAAGACGTTCGGATAATGGTCCCGACCCGCATTCGCATTGACTCGCGGCGTACGCCCAAATTCTCCCCATGCCACGACCAGTGTTGTATCGAGCAAACCACGCTGTTCAAGGTCTTCGATGAGTGCCGAATAGGCCCGATCCCATCGGGATAAAAATCCACGTCGCAGCGAATCAAAACCAAGCACGTGCGTATCCCACCAGCGACAATCGACCGTCACAAGGCGGACACCCGCTTCAACCAGCCGGCGTGCCAACAGAATTCGCTGACTCCAGTTCGGCGCCCCACAACGATCGGCAGCCCCAGGATCGAATGCGGGCATCAGCCCATATCGTTCGCGTACCGATTGCGGTTCGGATTCCAGATCAAACGCATCACGTGCCTTGTCAGACGTCAGAATGCCGATGGCTTTGTGTTGAAAACGGTCCATGGCATCCATACTACCCGAAAGATCGAGTTCTGATCGGATGCGATCAAATCCCTTAAGCAAATCCTGACGCGAGCCTAATCGATTTAACGTCAATCCGTCGGCTAATTGAAAATTGGGAACCTTGAACGGCTCGGTCTTCGCCGGATCGGCCAAAGTCTCGAACGGGTTATGAGAGACTCCCAGGTAAGCAGACCCCGTTCCCGGATTCATTCTGGGAATCATCACGTAGGGGGGGAGCTCGGGGTTCAAACGCCCCAGTTGCTCCGAAACGATCGAACCGCAACTCGGATGAAAATTCTGATCGGGAGCCGGGCCGGCGTTGTAACCCGTAAAGCAGATTTGATCTCCGGTCGAATGGCCGGCGTCATGATGATGCAGACTGCGGACGATCGACCATTTATCCATGATCTTGCCGGTCATCGGCAGCATATCGCAGAGTTGGATCCCGGGGACATTGGTCGAACTGACGCCGAACTCGCCTCGAAACTCGACAGGAGCTTCTGGTTTGGGATCCCAGGTATCCTGATGTGCCGGACCGCCGCGCATCCAGAGAATAATAACGGTGTTATTGCGAGAATCACTGTTCGCGGCCTGGGCTTCGTAACGGAGCAGATCACTCAAGCCGAGCACCGTTGTTCCCAACAATCCGGCCTTAATGAAGCCCCGCCGGTTGGTTCGTAACGATTCCAGAAACTCAGGACATCCCACGCGTGTCGGCATGATTTCAGCCCCATCAACGAACACAAAGCGGGTCGACCGATGACAACCAATCGGTTTCCCGTCGAGAAAAATGGACGTTACACATTCAACTCCATTTATATTTTATATCGGACGGAGGCTCTTACAACAAGAAAAGATGTGAAAAATGAACGTCCGTCACCCGAAAAAATGCTCCAAAATCCGCTAGGACGTCAATACATGCACATTTGACGTAAAGACTGTCTGATATGCGGAGAGAGAAGAATATCTGTCCCACCGACATTTCTGTCTGTGCGAATTGCATATGTTCAGAACAGTCTGTTAGCCCGCGCGTTTCCAATGCTGCCTGACGAACGACGACGATTGCAGGTCATCGTGCCGGGCCTGTTCGGCGAGGTGTTTAAGGCTACGTCCGAAACAAGGGGGGGAATGGCGGGCGGCATGTGCCCACGCCAGCGAAGAAGAAAACCGCTGAGGACGCCGCTCCAGTTCGCGAATCGCCGAGTAAATGCTTTCGACCGAATGCTCGTCACTGCAAAGTCCGCTGCCGGGATCGGTCTCCTCCATATCGATCAGCAGGCTCTCGTCAAGGTGATGCGTCTCAGGGTCGTCGGCGTGTGATTTGCCATCGGCAAGAATCACCGGCATGCCGCAGGCTTGTGCCTCCAACACCGCCTGCGACCAGCCCGATTTCGTCATCAGCAGTGCCCGTCGCTGCCAGAATTGATGACGCAGATCGTCTGCACTGTGAATTTCACAGACATCGACATGCTTCCGATCGGCAATGGAGTCGGGAACCAAGTCCGCCGAACCATAGGTGGCGACCACAACCTTGCGTAAGGCAAGGTCGCACGCCTCGACGATCGTCGCGGTTCCATCCAGACTCTCATCATAAATACAGAAAAAGACTTCGTCCCGTGTGTGATGGCTCGGCTGAAAAAAATCGGTGTCGATGGGAGGCGGAAGTATCTGATCCACCCGGCGAATGCTCCGCGCCGGAAGCCGGTTCCAAATCTCCGTCGAGGCCGCGATGTGATAGGTCATCGGGTCGAATCGATCCCAGCGAATCGGCTGCTCGAACTTTTCCCGAAAGAGTCGGAGAGGGCCGGCCAATTCGCTCGGCTCCGTTTTTTCTGATTCGACCGCGGATCGATCCTTGGCCTTTTGCTCGCGAATAGAGCCCCTCCGTTCTGATGAACTTGTGGGGTCGTCAACGAGATAACAGATCTGCGTGGCCTGCCAATCGGCGGCACAGCGTTGAGTCGCATCGATCCCGACGGTCAGTACGATATCGTATCCGGGAAGAACCACTAAGCTTTGGCCGTTCAGACTATCGGAGCCTTCCTCGGGCAGGGCAATGACCGACAGATCCGACCAGGCGCGCCTAACGGCGGACACAATCTCCTCGATTGCCCGCCCCGATGATTTTTCATAAATAAGTACAGAACGCATGGCGGTGACCATCCTCTCGACAGAGTCATTTTCCGTCCCAGAACTGGAAAATAACGGCGGTACTGACCCGAGATTGGCATTGTTCACATTCCCTATTTTGCGTCAATCTCGACTCCGGTGTTTTAATGGCATTTTGAATGACTTACCGGAAAAATTTTGACGCGACCCATCACGAGGTTTGCAATTGAACCCGCTTCGGTCACGATATGTCCGAATCAATTATGTTTCCTCGCTTTTCTCTAATGCAGATCAAACCGTGTCGATGATGAATTCCGACTCACCAACCCCCAACGCGGCCGATCCGTTTGCCAGCGATTTTCTCGACCGCCTGGGGGAGGAATGTTTGCGGCTGTCGATTCAGGATGACAAAATCGTGATGGCGGTCTCCGGCGGAGCCGACAGCACCGCTCTGCTCTGCGGTTGCGAGAAACTCCGACGGGCGCTACGGATCGAAATCGCCGTCGGCCATGTCAATCATCAGCTTCGGGGCGCAGCGTCCGACGCCGATGAAGCGTGGGTCGCTGAACTTTGTCATCGGCTAAATATCCCCTATTATTCTGCAAGAATCGACGTTGCCGCGAAAGCCGCCGCATGGAAAACAGGGATCGAAGAGACCGCGCGAAAAGTCCGGTACGAATATCTCAACGAAGTCGCCCGAGAGACCGAAAGCCGGTTTCTGCTGACAGCCCACACTGCAGACGATCAGGCGGAAACGATCCTTCATCACATCCTGCGAGGCACGGGGATGGGCGGTCTCAAGGGAATCGCCGGAACGAAGCCTCTTTCAGAAAATCTGACGCTTGTCCGGCCGTTCAAACTCTTCGCAAGGAAGGACATCCTTCGATTCCTGAAATTGCTACAACAAGATTTCCGCGACGATGCCTCGAACGCCGACGTCGGCATGACGCGAAACCGCATTCGCCTGTCGTTGATGCCGACACTGGAACGGGATTTTAATCCTGAGGTGAAGGAGGCGTTGTGTCGCTTGGGCCGTCAGGCCGAAGAGGTGCACGACACGCTTGCCGAACTGGCACACCGCTGGTTCGAACCAGCGATCGAAGCGGCAACCCCGAACTCCTGCCGCATCAACTGCGATGCCTGCACGGAGATTCCGCCACTCATTGTCCGCGAAGGACTGATTCGATTATGGGATCGGCAGTCGTGGCCTCGCCAGCATATGGGGGCACAGGAATGGCACGACCTGGGAGGGATCATTTTTTACTCCTCACCACCTTCCAGAACCTTTCCCGGGTCGATCCATGCCGAACGCCGGGGAACCCGCCTGATCCTCCAGCGGCGATAAATAACTCCTCGATCCCGCTTGACCGCTCACGTTCGATTCGTTATTTTACCTAATAGTTAATTAACTTAGTGGTAAAATAAAAATGAACACCGATCATCTCAGTACGACATTCGCTGCGTTGTCCGACCCCACGCGACGGGCGATTTTGGCCCGGCTGTCGCAAGGGGAGCTGTCGGTCACCGACCTTGCACAACCGTTCAAAATCAGCCTGCCGGGGATCTCCAAGCATCTTAAAGTCCTCGAACGGGCCGGGCTGATCGAACGCAGTCGCGAAGCCCAATGGCGGCCGTGCAAACTCAAAGCCGAGCCGCTCCAGGAAGCCGCCGACTGGATCGATCATTATCGAAAATTCTGGGAAGAGAGCTTCGACCGCCTCGATGACTATCTGCGTCATATCCAGAAAAAAGAGGAAAGCGACGCCGACAAGAACTCTTGACGATATACGGCCATCATCTTACGAACACCCAAGAATCGAAATTTTCGCAGGAGAACACCGATGATCCAACCCGCAAGACAACACTCTGAAGTAACTGTAGATGCGTCTCAAGAAAAGGAAATTGTGTTGTCGCGCGTCTTCGACGCCCCACGCGAATTGGTCTGGAAAGTCTGGACCGATCCCGCTCACGTCAACAACTGGTGGGGACCGCATGGATTTACCAATACCACACTGTCGATGGAATTCAAAGTCGGCGGACAATGGCGTTACACAATGCACGGCCCCGACGGACGCGATTACGAAAACCTGATTACGTATCTCGAAATCGACGAACCGAACCGCCTCACCTATAAACATGGCGGTGCCGGTGACACCGAACCGATCAATTTTCATGTTACCGTGACGTTCGAACAGGCGGGCTCTGACGGAACGCAGACACGTCTCACCTCAAGAATGGTCTTCCCCTCGGCGAAGAACAAGGACTTCGTCATCCGCGAATACAACGCCCTCGAAGGAGGCAAGCAACACCTGACCCGCCTCGGCGAATATCTTGATAACGTGCTTGTTTCACAAGAATCCGTCGGTGAGTCGACCTCGAAACCGTTCATCATCACCCGCGTCGTCAAAGCCCCGCCTGAGGTGGTCTACCGCGCGTGGACCGAACGCGATCAATTGATGCAATGGTTCGGACCAACAGGGACGACGATGCCCCGATGTTCGCTCGATCTACGCCCCGGCGGGATGTTTCATTACGCCCTGCAACTGCCGGACGGCTACATTATGTGGGGCCGCTGGGTCTTTCGCGAGATTGTACCAAGCGAAAAACTCGTGTTCGTGTCATCGTTCTCCGATGAAGCCGGCAACGTGGCACGCGACAAATTTCACCTGGACTGGCCGTTAGAAATGCTCTCGATGGTCACATTCGAAGAACACGCCGGCCTCGGCAAGGGGACGGTGGTAACGGTGAACTGGTCGGCACTCAATGCGACGGATTCCGAACACGCGACCTTCTTCGCCGGTTTCGATTCGATGACGCAAGGCTGGACCGGGACGTTCGAGCAACTCGATGAGTTCCTCGCGCAAAATGATGTCCATGTTTAGCCGCAACACGATGGCGCTGTGCAGCAGCGGAACACTTCATGCTTCTCGCACAGGGAAAGAAAGAGTACCATAATTCTCGTCTCATTCACCAATTGGAACCAACCTCATGCTGCTCCAACCTTACATGAATTTCGATGGCCGTTGTGAAGAAGCGGTGGAATTTTATCGACAGGCCATCGGTGCCGAGGTCGTGATGCTGATGCGATACAGCGACAGCCCCGAACCGTGCGATCCCCAAATAATCCCTCCGGGAAATGAAAACAAGGTGATGCACACGACGCTGAAAATCGGGGACTCGGTGTTGATGGCATCCGACTGTAATTGTAGCGGAAAGCCAAGTTATCAAGGAATCACTCTCGCGCTGACGGCGAATTCTGTCGACGAAGCCGAAAGGCTATTCGTAGCGCTTTCCGACGGCGGCCAGATACACATGCCGCTCGAGAAAACATTCTTCTCGGAAAAATTCGGCATGCTTGCTGACCGATTCGGTGTGTCCTGGATGGTGCTGGTTGAACAGAAACCATCTTAACAACGTCACCGTTTCACAATATGAACTGAGATGGCATAATGTGCGGGTATCATCTTCATGTGGTGCTCTCGTATCGTAATTCCTCGTTATGAAAGAACTGTGCCGTTATGTGGACCACATTTCTTATGCTCGCCGGCGTTGTTGTGGGTTTGATTCTCGTCGTCGTCGCCATGCGTCCGGCGGCGTTCCGATTTTCGCGGTCAACGCTTATCGCCGCACCGTCGAGCGAGGTGTTTCCGCTTGTGAACGATTTTCACAACTGGGAAACATGGTCTCCCTGGGCCAAGCTTGATCCCAACATGCAAACCACCTACGAAGGCCCTGAAGAGGGGACCGGAGCGTCGTATGCCTGGTCGGGTGATAAGAACGTTGGCCAGGGAAAAATGACCATTCTCGAAAGTCGAGCCAATGAACTCGTGAAGATCAAGCTCGAATTCCTCAAGCCGATGGTCGCCACGAATACGACCGATTTCACGTTTTCACCGGTGGGAAGCCAGACGCACGTTGACTGGACGATGACGGGCAAGAATGACTTTATGGGCAACGTCTTCCACACGCTGATGGATATGGACGCCATGCTCGGCAAAGACTTCGACAAAGGTCTCGCGAGCATGAAGGCGGTCGCCGAGGGGCGGCCCGATCCCTCCTCAGCCAATGTGGCTGTCGCCCCGACACCGGAGAGCCGAGATCGCTTGTCGGTCGAGTTTTCGCTGCTGGTAGCCCGTGTGATTGTAGGGATGGTCTTCGCATATCACGGCGCGCAAAAACTCTTCGGTATGTTTGATGGCCCGGGTCTCACAGAAATCGTGAAGATGATGGGACCGCTCGGTTATCTCGTTTCAGTCGGAGAGTGTCTCGGCGGCATCGGCATCATGCTCGGATTCTTGTCGCGATTCTCTGCGGCATCAAACATTGTGATTATGCTCGGAGCCATTTTCACGGTGCATGGTGCAAACGGTTTTTCGCTTCAAAACAGTGGGTTTGAATACAATCTTGCCCTCATCGGTTTGCTGCTCCCGGTGATGCTCGCGGGCCCCGGACGATTTTCGATCGGCCAGTATTTGCCGTTCCCGAAATCGAAGAAAACCGGACGGACCCTCGTCGTGTTGGAGTAGAGCGTCAATCGGCTACGGGCATGTAGACGCGCGGTTGGCGTAACGCCTCCAGTTCGGCAAGCTCGCCGTCGGCGGCCTGCAATCGACCGGCAGTGGTGCGGTGGGTCATCACGACCAGCGGCACAATCGACTCGGATGAGGCGTGATTTTCATCGAGCTCGGGAGCCTCGTGCTGAATCACCGACGCGAGCGAAATGCCGTGCTTGCCGAGAATGTGTGTGATATCGGCGAAGACGTGCGGACGATCGACGGCGTTGAATCGCAAATAATACCGGCTCGCAATTTCTTCCGCCGGCTGCACCGGAAATGGTTCGCTCAGGTATTGCTGCGTCATCCGTTCGAATGTCAGTTGCGCCCGGCCGATTGCCATGTCGATGACATCGGCAAGGACTGCCGAGGCGGTCGGCATTTGTCCGGCTCCCGGGCCGGCGTACCACGTCTGACCGACGACGTCACCGACGAGCGAAATCATATTGTGCGGTCCATCAACCTTGGCGAGCGGGCGGTCCGACCGCACCAGCGTCGGCTGCACATGCATTTCAAGCTTTTGGTTCTGTAACTTCGCCAGCGCGAGGAGCTTGACGGTGTAACCAAGTTCCCCGGCGTAATACAAATCGGCGAGTTCAAGCGCATCGATTCCCTGTCGCGTAAACTGAGAGAGCGAAACGGTCGTCCCAAAGGCGAGCTGGGTGAGCAAAACGAGCTTTTGAGCCGTGTCGGTCCCATCGATGTCCATCGTCGGGTCGGCCTCGGCGTAACCGAGAGCCTGTGCCTGCCGCAGCACGTCGGCGAAGGGACGTCCGCACGCCAGCATTTCGGTGAGGATGAAATTGCTCGTGCCATTGAGAATCGCCTCGATCGCCGTGATCTGATTCGCCTGCAACGACTGCGACAACGTGGCGATGATGGGAATTCCCCCCGCGACGGCGGCTTCGAAAGCGATTGTCCGTTTTTTCTCGCGGGCTCTCTCAAAAAGTTCAGCTCCGAATTCGCACATGATCGCCTTGTTAGCGGTGACGACATCTTTACCAGCGTCGAGTAACGCCAGCAAGATTTCTTTCGCAGGGTGCAGTCCCCCGACGAGATGGACGGCGAGATCGATTTCGGGATCGCGAATGACTTTGTCGAGATCGGTGGTAAGTACACCGGCGGGGAGTTCGATATCGCGTGGTTTGCTGAGGTCGCGGACAACGGCCCGGCGAAGTTCAATCGGTCGACCGGCGCGGTTTGTCATGCGATCGGGGTGTTCGCAGAGGACGCGGGCAACCCCCGTCCCGACGGTCCCCAGACCGACAATCGCCACGCGCAACGGAGAATCCGACATTTTTGCTGTTATCCCGACGAAAATTTGGCGGTTTGTAAAGGAGACATTGCCGTATCGACACGAGCGAACGGCATCGTAATACTCTCACGAAATGTTCGCAACTGCACGGTTTGCGATGTGCATGAAAGGGTTCTATAATGCTGCGGTATTAACACTCAATCATTCGGATTTCGACATTCTGCATTGAAATGTGCACCCTGTCGGGGTCGATTAAATAGATGAGACTGACATCATGTCCTATTCCAACCCCAAACCGCTGCGCATCGGTGCGGTTTCGTACTTGAATTCGAAACCGCTGATCGAAGGTCTGCCGGAACTCTTGCCCGAGACCGAGTTGATACTCGATTATCCCAGTCGGCTAGCGGACGATTTGTCGGCTGGGGAACTCGATATCGCACTCATTCCTTCCATCGAAGTGTTTCGCAACGAGTCGCTGGAAGTGATCTCGAATGCCTGCGTGGCGGCTCGAGGACCGGTTTTCAGCGTGAAACTTTACTCCCGTGTCCCGTGGGGCAACGTTCGCAGTCTGGCACTCGATGAAGGCTCGCGGACCAGCGCGGCACTTGCACGTATCATGCTTGCCGAGCGATTCGGTGTGCAACCGGATTGTGTTTCGCTTCCCGTCGAGAGTGAACTGACGGACGTCGAGACCGACGCCGTATTGCTCATCGGCGACCGTGCGATGAACAAAGCTCCGCGCGAATTCCTCTCGACGTGGGATCTTGGCGAGGAATGGATGACGTGGACCGGCCTGCCATTTGTGTTCGCCTTGTGGGCTGCACGCAAGGGAAATGATCTTGGCCACATCGACGAAAGTCTGCAACTTGCCCGCGACCGCGGAGTTCAAAATATCGACGATATTGCCGACCGCGAAGCGCCACATCTGGGGATTTCAAGCAAACTGGCAACGACCTATCTCACAGACAATCTGCATTTTCGGATGGGGGATGCCGAACGGAGCGGCCTGAAGCTGTTCCATTCCCTCGCCGTCCAACAGGGACTGGCTCCCGAAGGAATCGACCTTGTCTTCAGACATTACGCCTCTGCTCGATAAAGCGGTCGCCGGCGAACGATTGACCTCAGACGAAGGGCTGAAGCTGCTAGAATCGCACGACCTCTTGGCGATCGGACAGGCCGCGAATGCCGTCACCAAACGCATGCATCCCTCGCCGTATCGCACGTATAATATCGACCGCAACGTCAACTATTCGAACGTCTGCGCAGCGGTGTGCGACTTTTGTGCCTTTTATCGGCCGGTGAAGCATTCGGAAGCGTACGTCCTCAAGCCCGAAGTGCTGCATCAGAAAATCGCAGAGACGGTAGAACTCGGTGGCGATCAGATTCTCATGCAAGGGGGACTGCACCCAACGTTGCCGCTCGAATGGTATGAAGAGATGCTTCAGGGAATCAAACAGCGTTTTCCGCAGATGAACATCCACGGTTTCAGCCCGCCGGAGATTTTTCACTTCGCGAAGATCAGCAAATTGCCGTTGAAGACCGTGCTCGAACGACTGAAAACAGCGGGACTGGGAAGCCTCCCCGGTGGGGGAGGCGAGATTCTCGTCGACCGCGTCCGCAAAGCGATCACCCGCGGAAAAGTTCTCACCGATGACTGGCTTGACGTGCATCGCGTCTGGCATGGAATCGGCGGACGCTCGAGTGCGACGATGATGTTCGGACACGTCGAGACGCTCGCCGAACGAATCGAACACCTCGAACGCATTCGCGAATTGCAGGATGAGACCGGCGGGTTCACGGCGTTCATTTGCTGGACGTTTCAGCCGCCGGAGGTTGTCCCCTGGTTCGATAACCGCAAAGATGGCGTTGACATGACGACGATTCCACCGGCGGGAGCATTCGAATATTTGAAGACGCAAGCCGTCGGTCGGTTGTACCTCGACAACGTGCCGCACATTCAATCGTCATGGGTCACGCAGGGGGAGAAAGTCGGTCAGCTTGCGCTGTGGTTCGGTGCGGACGACATGGGAAGTCTGATGATCGAAGAAAATGTCGTTTCATCGGCAGGAACGGTCTATCATCTAACGCTCGATTCGATCCGTCGTTGCATCACCGAGGCGGGGTACATTCCGCGGCAGCGAAACGTGTTTTACGAATTCATCGACGAGAGCTCGGCAACATCCATCGAAACACACGTCGAAGGGCTCCCCGTTCTGAGCTAATAAAGACATCCATTCCGCCGAATCCCTACGGGACCAAATCGCGTCGAGACCGCCACAGATGTACGCCGAAAACGAGAATTTCGACGACAGCGCAGAATTGTCATGAATCAAGCATAGAAATTGCTCCCCCGTTTCCAACGATGTCGGTTGTGCGGAAAATTTCTCACAAGACAGTTTCCTCTGTCATGCCAATAATAACTCTGATACGTTACGCCAATGGAGAACTCAACCAGAATGGCAGGTGGATAAGACGCCTGACACGCTTGCCTCATTTCTATGGGATAGAACTCATATAGCCGCCTGTTTTACGCCGGGATAATGTTCATGATTCACGTCGATAATCTGACTAAGCGATTCGCCGATCTACGTCAGGGATCGGTGCTGGCCCTTGATCATGTCAGCTTCGACGTTCAACCAGGCGAGATTTTCGGGCTGCTGGGCCCAAACGGCGCCGGCAAAACGACGTGTCTGCGCATCTTGAGCACAGTGCTCAAACCGTCTGGGGGAAAGGCTCTCGTTGCCGGACATAACGTCGCCACCGAACCGGCAAAGGTCCGCAGCGTCATCGGATTCATGTCAGCGAATACCGGATTGTACGACCGTATGACCGCCTGGGAAATGGTCGAATACTTCGGTCGTCTGTACGGCCTACCCGAAGAAAAACTTCAACCGCGGCTGGAAGAGGTCTTTCAAATGCTGCAGATGAATGAAATCCGCGATGTACTCGGCGGAAAAATGTCAACCGGCATGAAACAGAAGGTCTCCATCGCCCGCACGATTGTTCACGATCCTCCTGTGCTGATTTTTGACGAACCGACGTCCGGACTCGATGTGTTGGTCGCGCGTGCCGTGCTGAAAACGATTCACACGCTCCGCGATCAGGGAAAGTGTATTATCTTCTCGACGCACATTATGCGGGAAGTCGAAAAACTGTGCGACCGCGTGGCGATCATCTATAAAGGACGAATTCTCGCCAACGGCTCGGTTGGTGAACTCGAACAATTGTATCACGAACCCGACATGGAAGAATTGTTCTTCGATCTGATCTCCCGGCACGAAGCCCTGATGGCGGCGGAGCGCGCATGACCTGGAAGAACATCAAACTGGTTTTTATGCGAGAAGTGCGCGATCAACTCCGCGATCGGCGGACGTTGTTCATGATCGCGATTCTGCCGCTGTTGTTGTATCCCGCATTAGGGATCGGCATGCTGTATATGACGATGCTGTTTTCTGAACAGCCGCGAACGGTCGTTATTCTGGGGGCCGATTCGCTCCCAGAACCCGAACTTGTGAACGGAAACCAATTCGCCGATCGCTGGTTTTCGTCGCCAACTGTTGCCGACAAACTGATCGTGTATACCGACCGCGGTACCGAAGAAAATGCTCGACAGGGGACGGTTGATGCGGACAGCACGTCAAACGCACCCATAACCGAATACACTGTGGAATCGGGAAAGCTTTTGAAGGAAGCGAAGATTCTTCAGGAGAAGTATCTTCACCTCCAACAACTCGAGCATACTGAATTTTCCGAGTTGATGAAACAGCATCAGGATGTTCCGGGACGTGCCAGCGACGCGACGATCAAAAAAGCGATTTCCCAATTCACCGTTTCGCCGAAGATTTTCCAGGCTCGTCAGGAATTTTCCCTGCTGTTCGCCGAAAGCCAGATTCAAGTGCTGATCCTCATACCCGAGGGTTTCAAGCAGCAGATTCATATGATCAATCAGGGGCTCGCCGACGGTACGCTCCAGATTGAAGACGCTCCGCAACCTTTGCGACCGATCATTTTGCAGAACTCGGCCGATGAAAAGTCATCGATCGCCTTTCACCGCGTGCAGGATGCGATACTGACATGGGAACGCGAGCTTCTCGCCGAGCGACTCTCGCAAGCCGGCTTGCCCGCAACGCTGCATACGCCGGTGAACGTTCAGACGGTCGACCTGGCTCTAGAGGATCAGATCGCCGCGAACTTATGGAGCAAATTGTTCCCGGCACTGATGATCATCATGGCAGTGACGGGTGCATTTTATCCGGCGATCGATCTCGGTGCCGGGGAAAAAGAGCGCGGTACGATGGAAACCCTGCTCATTTCCCCTGCGACACGCACCGAAATCGTACTCGGCAAGTTCTTCACCGTCTTCGTTTTCAGCGTCTCGACGGCGTTGCTGAATCTCTGCTGTCTGGGACTCACTGGCAAATATATGGTCTCGATGACGGGAGGAGGAGCCTTCTCGCAAATCGGCGACGTGGCGCTTCCCTCCGGATCGTCGGTCGCCTGGTTGCTGATCTTGTTGATCCCGCTCGCAACATTGTTCAGCGCCCTCTGCCTTGCACTGGCAACGTTCGCCCGTAGTAGTAAAGAGGGACAATACTATCTCACGCCGTTGCTGATGGTGAGCGTAGGTATGACAATGTTCTGTCTTTCACCTGCAGTCGAGATCAAACCTTTCTTCAGCATCATGCCGGTGATGGGAGTCGCGTTGCTCCTCAAAGGCCTGTTGCTCGACCCTACATCGACCGAACTCACCTGGTATGCGCTGCCTGTATTGCTGACGAGCTTTGCCTACGGTCTGCTCGCGTTGTGGTGGGCCATCGAACAGTTCAACAGCGAAGAAGTACTATTCCGCGAAGCCGAGCGATTTGAACTTCGCTTATGGTTCAAACATCTGCTGCGCGATAAAGAAGCGACGCCCAGTTTCTCGGAAGCAGGCGTCTGCTTCGTGCTCATCATGATGCTGCAATTCGGTGCATTCAAATTTTTAGGCGACGCGTTTCAACATGCGACGGCAGAAACACGTGACATCCTGATGCTCCGCATGCTCATCATTCAGCAACTGGTGATAATCGGTTCCCCTGCGGCATTCATGGGATTGATTCTCACGAAAAGCGTTCGGCAGACGTTCCTCGTCCGTATGCCTCACCCATGGATGATCGGAGCTGCGGTCGTACTTCCATTCGTGCTTAATCCGCTGTCCGTCGAATTATCGATGCGATTGAGCTGGTTCTTTCCCCCGTTGCCCGAAGGAGCCCAGGAAGCACTGAGTGCCATGTCGGCGGAGTCGACTCCTATCTGGTTGGCGCTGTTAGCATTTGCACTGGCACCTGCATTGTGCGAAGAAATCGCCTTTCGCGGTTTCATTCTCAGCGGTTTCAATCGTACCGGCCGTATCGGCCTGGCCATTTCACTTTCAAGTTTGACATTCGGCCTGATGCACATGATCCCACAGCAAGTCTTTAATGCCATGCTGTTAGGCCTGGTGCTCGGACTGCTCGCCATCCGCAGTGGGAGTATTCTTCCCTCCATCATATTCCACTTTCTGTTCAATGGTCTCGAAGTCGTCAAAGCTCGATATGGTGAAGCAATCGCAAATTCTTCGTCAGCGACATTATTTATCACATCGACCGAGGATGGAATGCATTACACAGGACTGACGTTGTTTCTCTCAGGATTGATTGCAACTCTCATCTTGAAACGACTGATATTCACCGACTCTGCGACATTCGTAGAACATGATGTGGCGGCCGACGACGTCGCCGGTAAATCGACCGACGTTATGTCTCCGTCCGTCACGCAATGAACGATCGGATGCGTCCATGAGCGAACGTCATCGATATCGTGCGCGGTACGTCATTCCGGTCGATCGTCCCCCGCTGGAAAATGCTACGCTGGAAATTGAAGGGGAACGGATCGTCGCCATACACGACCACCACGATCCTCGGGCAATCGATCTCGGTAATGTCGCACTCATTCCAGGTCTGGTTAATGCCCATGTGCATCTCGAATTCAGCGATCTCGACACGCCGATCGTACCACCGCAACCGTTTACGCAGTGGCTGCGTGGCGTCATGCATAGCCGTTCGTCTCGCACGGCTTCGATCGAAGAAACACTAAAACGGGGTATCAGAGAAGTGATAACCCAGGGTACGGCGGTGATCGGAGAGGTCGCCACACACGGATGGTCGGCTCAAGCCGTCGCCGACGAGAATACCACTGTGTCCCCTTTACACATCGTCGCGTTTCGCGAATTGTTGACATTGTCACAAGACCGCATTCCTGCACAGCTGAATGTACTCGAACAACACCTTCACGACTGCAAATCCTTTGCATCGATCCGGTCGGCTGTCAGCCCACATGCACCTTATAGCGTGCATCCTGAATTATTTTCGGCGGCCGTAAATACGGCGAAGCAAGATAACCTTCCCCTGGCAATTCACCTTGCGGAAACATCCGCAGAATTGGAACTGATGAGAACGGGTACAGGAGAATTTCGAGAATTTCTCGGCGAGCTTGGCGTATGGCAAGACGACGTTTTCGAATCACCGCGTACTCCGCTTGATTATTTAAAGGCCATGAGTGAACTTGATCGCGGATTGATCATCCACGGCAATTACCTTACCGAGACCGATATACAATATCTTGCAGCTCATCAAAATTTGACAGTGATCTATTGCCCGCGAACACATGCCTATTTCGGCCATTCGCCCCATCCGTGGAAACGGCTTCTCAACGACAGCGTGGCCGTCGCGCTGGGAACCGATGGCCGATCATCGAATCCGAACCTCAGCGTGTGGGAAGAACTACGTTTTTTATATATCCATCATCCCGACGTACCACCCGCGACAATTTTGCAGCTGGGAACGATAAACGGCGCCAAGGCTCTCGGCATCGAACGAGACTATGGGACCATCACACCGGGGAAGAAAGCATCGATTGCTGTGATCGAATTACCGAAAGAAACAACACGTTCGCCCGAGGCACTGTTGTTCGATCCGGTAAGCCGAATGCGAGGAATGTTAAGTTCGTACGCATCCTGACCATGTTTCCTTCACACGCGTACGGCTTCCACGGGTTGATCTAGGTCACTCTTATATTTAACGCGAATCGGTTCGATGATGTGCTTGAGAAAATCGTCGACCTGTTCGGGTGCACGACCGATGTAACGCATCGGATCAAGAGCCGATCTGAAATCGACATTGGCAAAATCCGGCTCCTGCTGTAAGCGTTCGAGCAGATCGTTTGCAAGACCATGCTCTTTGACCTGACGTGCCGCCGCCTGACTATGTCGACGGATGTGTTCGTGCAAGTCTTGGCGATCACCGCCGGCTTCGACACCCGCCATCAAGATTTCTTCCGTTGCCATGAAGGGGAGCTCTTCAAGCAAATGACGATTAATTACCTGTGGATAGACCACCAGTCGGTGGGCCACATCACGATATAATATCAATATTGCATCGGTCGCCAGAAACGCCTGCGGAATGACCAGTCGGCGATTAGCACTGTCGTCGAGCGTCCGCTCCATCCATTGCGTTGCGGCAGTTTGTTGCGCGCTCGATGCAAGACTGAGTACAAACCGCGACAGGCCACACATTCGCTCACACCGCATCGGGTTTCGTTTATAGGCCATCGCCGATGAACCGATCTGCTTCTCTTCAAATGGTTCTTCGATTTCCTTCCTACTCTGCAGAATACGCAAATCGGTTCCGGCCTTGTGAGCGGACTGGGAAATCCCTCCAAGCATGTCGATTACCTGAGCATCGATTTTTCGCGAATACGTTTGTCCGGTGACGGGATACGACGACTCGAAACCCATCTTCTGCGCGACAAGTCGGTCGAGTTCTGCGACTTTTCCGTGGTCCCCGTGAAAGAGTTGCATAAAGGTTGCCTGCGTACCGGTGGTCCCTTTCACACCGCGAAACTTGAGTTGTGCAATTCGGTGCTCAAGCTCTTCAAGGTCAAGAACGAGGTCGTAACACCACAGAGCCGCCCGTTTTCCAACCGTCGTCGGCTGTGCCGGTTGAAGATGCGTGAAACCAAGACACGGAAGCGATCGATAGTCCTTGGCAAAGCCAGCGAGAGCATCGATCACACCCACCAGACGCTTGCGAATCAGTTGCAGGCTGTCCCGCATCTGGATGAGTTCACTGTTATCGGTGACGAAACAACTCGTTGCCCCAAGGTGAATGATACGTCGGGCATTCGGACAGCGGTCTCCATAAGCGTGAATGTGGGCCATCACATCGTGACGTAGCTCTCTCTCATATTTCGCCGCAGCGGCAAAATCGATGTTGTCAACCGCCAAACGAAGTTCCTGAATCTGCGCACAAGAGATATCGAGACCCAGTTCTTGTTCCGATTCAGCCAATGCCACCCATAACCGACGCCATGTGGAATGCTTCGTCTGCGGCGACCAGAGTCGGCTCATCTCCGCCGACGCATAACGACTGATCAATGGGTTTTCGTACACTTCGACATTCACGTTTGATTGTTCCTCTTATTATTATTCTGAAAACTCAAGATTATGCGTCAGCAACAGCAGTACATCCCCGGTGCGGTTTTCGGATGCCGCGCGAGCCGTTATGATACTACATTCCAAAAGACATTTACCGTCCAAAACATCAGTGAAAATGACCATTTTCCATTATAACGAGAAGGCAAGATGACTACACCGCTGGAATCGCTGGTTGCGAGTGGAACAAAATTATGGCTTGATAGCGTTGATCCCGAATTCGTGCGGGAAAACCGCCAATTCGGGGCGACAGGAGCGACGTCGAATCCGATCATTATCTCTGATCTCATCAAAAGTGGCCGATTCGACGGTGAACTCAAATCGCTGATGGATCAGGGTCTGAACGATGAAGACGTCGCATGGCAAATGACCGATCGCCTCGTGAAATCGGCGCAGGAATCGTTCGCCGATGTGAATCGCTCCACACAAGGAAACGATGGCTACGTCAGCTTTGAACTCGATCCTCTGCTCGAAGACGCATCGTGTCCGCTCTCCGTCGCTGAACGGACCGAACGCTACATCACACTCGGCAAGAAATGGTCTGCCGGTCATACCAACCGCATGATAAAGGTTCCAGCCACACCGGCGGGTCTCGGCTCACTCGAAGAGCTTGCAGCTGCCGGCATCACCCTCAATGTCACTCTCATATTTACGATGCGTCAGTATCACGCCGCGCGTGACGCCGTTTGGCGCGGGGCGACTCGGCGAAGTTCGCTCGATGGTTTCAAATCGGTTTACAGTATTTTCGTTAGTCGAATCGATGTCTACACGAAACAGCACGTACCGGAATTGTCGGCCGAAGCACAGGGACAAGTTGGCATCGTCAATTCGCAGCGAATCTGGACAGACAACAATAAGTTCTGGGGCAATAAAGGACTCAAATTACACCAGGAAATCATTTTTGCCAGTACAGGTACGAAAGACCCTAACGATCCCGCCGACAAATACGTCGCCGCATTGGCAGGTTCGGACATTCAAACCAATCCCCCCTCGACGAACGCAGATATCCAGAAAATGGAGGGTAAAGTTTTCGAAAGAAGGGTCGATCAATTCCCGCCGAAAAATGTTCTCGATGAAATCGATCAGTACGTCGATTTCGCGAAATTGGAATCTGTGTTAATGGAGGAAGGAACCAGAAAATTCGCCGACCCTCACAAAGCGCTCCTTAAACTCATGGGAGACAAACGGGCGGCGCTGAAATAGCAGATAAGCAATGACGATCACATCGCCGATGGCAAGTTGCCGCGGCGAAGCGAGAGTTCGGTGAGTTCGATCGCTTCCTCCGTCATACCGATCTCTCGCATCTGTCGAACGACATCATCGATGTTGTATTCGACCCGGCGAATTTCCACACGACCGTTATCGATGACGGCGTACGCAGCACGGGGATCGCTGTCTCGCGGTTGTCCCACGCTGCCGGGATTGATGATCTGCTTGCCGTCGTCCAGCACAAGATGCAGCGGGATGTGCGTGTGGCCGACACAAACGTAATCGACCTGCGTTCCTTCCAGTCGAGCGGCCCATGCTTCCGGATTATCGTACAAGTATTCGTCCAAGGGGTCACGCGGCGTGCCATGGACGAGCAAGAAGCGTTTGCCGTCAATCGTCAATGTTCTTGTGATGGGGAGGCGTCCGAGATATTTTAGACGGACGGGTGACAGCAATTCCCAATGTTTCGGCCGGGTCAAGGCAGCAAGTTGCCGATAGCCCGGCCCGCTTCTTGCGGGAATGCGCTGAGCGACGGCGTGATCGTGATTGCCACGTACGACCGCCATTGCATGTCGGCGGACCCAGTCGATACAGGGAACCGGATCGGTCCCATAATCGACAAGGTCACCCATACAAAGGCACGTATCAAACTCTTCTTTGATTGCCTTAAGTGCAGGCCAATTCGAATGAACATCGGCAATCAGTAGAATCTTCATAAGATCTAAATTCGAATGACACGCGATTGGGTTCGAAAACCTGATAATGAATTGTTTCGCTCGCACTTCGTGAACGAATACATTCGCGAAGTCGAACTCGCTGTTGACATATCCTGCTTTTCTCTATTATAGAAAACTTAATCGGCAAAATATCATCAAATAAGAGATTCTAATTTTTTGTCGAGAGATTGGTGGAGTGTCAGTTCGGCACTTGACCTAACCTGCCTGCACCGTGTGTAATGCATCTCCGCACGTTGAACTGGGGGAGTACCGTATGGACGACGAGGTCGATAATCTGACCCTGAGGCAAAAGTTTACCGAGGGAGAACGCCTTGTGCGCGAATTGATTGAACACCTCGAACAGGGATTCCTTCCCAAGGTGGATTCGTTCCGTCGCTTGGTCGATATCAAGATAACGGAAATAGACAAAGTCGACGACATTACGATCCGCAATCAAGCGACCGCCTTGACAGAAAGCGATCATTACACCGAATCGATGGTCGAAAAACTATCGCGAGTTTTAAACTCGATCGATGAAGCAACGAGTCGGCTTGTCAACGAGGGTTGAATCGCGGAAGAACCGCCGCTGCCCCATTGTCGTCTCCCATTGCACTGTTGTCGACTTTCCATTGTCGACTCGGCTGAACCGCTTAGACGAGGCCACACTTCTTCTGAAGGGTTCGCACGCTCTAGTCTTATTCGCTACGGTGTCGTCCTGGTCGAGGTTCCGCAACTCGATATTCTGAGTGATGATCGCACGCATCGATCAAAGGCATACATGCCCCATAGTAGATCAGATACCAACATAATTTGCTGATTGGGCTGGAAATCCGGATTTTCGCTGGATAAGATAAAGAACACCATTTCGGACATTACATCTTATGCGACATTCGGTTGCGTTCATTTCACCGCTTGGCGTTCGTTTATCAACGCCCCATTCATCGGGCTTGAGGTTGAATCCTGTCGGCATCGGCCTAGGTTCGGTCTCTTTCGCTGGTTTTCGCGAAAGCAAATAACCGATTGAAAGAGGCAGATTACGTTGTAAAATGGATGTAACATTCGACCGGCGTAAAATCATCGGACCAAGTCCCAGTGAATGAGTTTGAAGAACAGATGGGGTTCATTTCGAGGTTACCCCCCGAATTGGACACCGACCACATTTTCACATCGTAGGGATGAACACGTCGAAGCTGATATGGTCAACGGTTTACGTTCGCGGTATTCACCCGTAACATGAGGTTTGGGTTGTCGCAAGGACATGTCTGGCAGAAAAGTGCCATGACGGGAAACCGTTATGGTAAAAGGGTTATGAGCACTCAACCAGATTCACAAGTTGGGTTAACGGAACAACTCAAGAAGATGTTCCCCCAACCGGATGCTTCTCCGTATGAGGATGAGTCGCTCACCGTTCTCAATCCCGAACGTCGAGGAACGCCGGGAAACTCCAGCTTGTCGGGTGATTCCACTTCAGGTATTTCCTATTCACAGGCAACCGGCAGCCCCGCCTCGTCAATTTGGCATCGTTTATTTCCTACCCCGACGGACGAATCCGGAAGCAGCAATCATGCTCCAGCCGACCCTCAAGGGATTCAAGTCGGACACTTCGTTGTCGAAGATCGTATCGGCAGTGGCGGAATGGGAGCCGTCTTTCGCGCCCTCGACACACGTCTGAATCGCGAAGTCGCTCTTAAAATCCTCACCCCCGGGCTTTCTCGCGATCTTGCCGCCGTCAAACGGTTTCAGAATGAAGCCCGTGCCGCGGCACGGCTTGATCACGAAAACATTGCCCGTGTCTATTTCATCGGAGAAGATCACGGACTGCATTATATTGCATTCGAGTTTGTCACCGGAACGAACGTCCGCGACTTGATTCGTGCTCGCGGACAACTCGTCGTCGCCGAAGCAGTCAATTATACACTGCAGATCGCGGCAGCTCTGCAACATACGTCGTCACACGGCGTCGTGCATCGCGATATTAAACCGTCGAACATCATCATCACTCCCAAAGGTCGAGCCAAACTCGTCGACCTCGGTTTGGCGCGGAGCGAAAAAGCCGACGGATCTGTCGATCTGACAATGGCAGGCACAACGCTGGGTACCTTCGATTATATTTCGCCCGAGCAAGCGAAAGACCCGCGTAATGTCGATGTCCGCAGTGACATTTATTCCCTCGGCTGCACGCTTTACCACATGCTGACCGGAGAGGCACCCTACCCCGACGGGACGATGCTACAAAAGTTGCTCGACCATCAACGCAACAACTCTCCCGACCCTCGCTCCAAAAACCCGCGAGTTCCTCCGGAATTGTCGCTCATCGTCCGTCGCATGATGGCTAGTGAAATGGACCGTCGCTATGCGTCGCCCGAATTGCTGATCAAGGATCTGATGCCCATTGCAGCCGGATTCGGATTCCGCGGGGTGAGCGCAGAAGGTCTCGTCTGGATGTCACAAGAACCACATCGTCCGGGATTTGCTCAACGCAATCTTGGCTGGATGATCATGACGACAGCACTATTGTTGTTCGTCGCGGTACTCGATCGTTACCCCGACTTAGGAACAGCCCCTCCGGTCGCGACGTCCACCGATACTCAATCAGGTGCCGATTTCACACGTCGACAAGCCGAACGAAATACAGGTGCCACAAATAAAATCGTCAGGAGTCCCAATCGTCCCCCTTCTTCGACGATGACAACCTCAGATCAAAACAAATCGAAATCGCCGACTCTGGATGACGATGGCGATTTTACCGCCGTTATTCCTGCGGAAAGTGTAACGGATGGCAACGAAGATGGCTCTCTTTATGAAAAGATTATCGCCGCCTTAGGGATGAACGGTAGCGAAACATTTAGACCAAATGGTCCTTTTGACGTTTCTCTGGAATCACCGACGACGAAACCAAACTCCGCAAACGCAGATCGCACATCCTCTGAAAAAATCCTGACCAGAACGAAGCTCCAAAATACGGAGGGTTCTGATGGCAACGACGACGCGGTGGTGTCCCCCAAAGGTTCGGCCGGTTCAAAGCCTTCATTCGTCGATACATCGACGAATAACTCCACCGATAAAACAGTGCGAACAACAGAACCGATCGAGGCACGCCTTCCGATAAAGGATGGCAATATCCGCTCTAACGTCGACGAATCGACGCCCTATGTCATCATCGATTCGCAGGGAATAGTCAAAAAGAAGTTCCGTACGCTCGAGGCCGCCTGTCAAGACGCCGCTGATGGCAGCGTGATCGAATTACGATTCAATGGCGTCCGACTCGAAAAACCGATCAAAGTCAATGAGAAGACGGTCACGATCCGTGGTGCCAACGGCTACCGTCCTGTGATCGAATTCGTCGCCAATGCGATTTCTGGCCAAGGCGATCAGACGCACATGATTACGGTTGCTAACGGGTCGATGAGCTTTTTCGATGTGCACCTGACAATGCGCGTTGACCCGAGTCTCGCCAGTGACAAATGGGCATTATTCTCGTTGCAGGTGTTCCGCCAGATCAATCTGCAGAGAGTGCTTGTGACGATCGTCAACCCGGATCACAAGAATGCAACCGTCTGTGAAGTGTTGCCCCCACCCACAAGCAACACACCCAACACGAACATGATGGATAAGCGGCCGTTGCGAGATCCCTATGAGTTCGAATTAAAGCATTGTCTGATTCGCGGCACGGCTCGTTTATTTGAAGTCACGACGACCGAACCCGGACGATTCAGCGTGCTTGATTCGGCGATCGCACTCGATGACAACCTGATGCTTGTTCGTGGAGATCAGGTGAAAGCGGGAGAGAGCCAGCGGCTCGAATTACGTCTGGAGCACGCCACAATTTTACTCGATGGGTCTTTGATCCGCATGGAAAACGCGAACCAGTTCCCGCTCGAGCTCCTGCCAATGTACGTCACTGCCCGCAACAATCTCTTTTCGATCAGTAAGAAACACGCTTTGATCTCGATGGAAGGAAACATGTTGATCTCCGATTTTCAGCGGCTGTTCCGTTGGACCGGCGATAAGAACTTCCATAACGAGACGGCTGTGTTCTGGACAATTCATTCCACACAGGGAATTGCCGTACGCAACACGTTGAACTTCGACGATTGGCTGCGAACGGGACTGTCGGTCGACGATAAGGGAGTACGAAACGAACCGATTTTGTGGGATTCCGATCCGCTGGCAAAGCGATTTTCCGAACTTAAGGCGCCCGACTTCGAACTGCTGCCCGATTCGCAAATTAATCCTGCCTATATCGGTGCCGCCGACGGCAGCCCCGTTGGTGCCGATCTGGTTGAACTTCCCAGCGTTCCGTCGGCTGCCGTGAATGCTCCTTTATGATCCAGAAAATCACCTCAGCAGTTCGCGTATTTCATCGTGCGTAAATGGCTGTGCCAGTCGAGCTCCTCGCTGACCGACAATGCGACCCGCCGCATGTGATGCCAGTCGGCCTGCCTGATACCAACTCATGCCGTTGGTGATACCGTATAATAGACCTGCGGCGTACATATCCCCCGCCCCGGTCGTATCGATGGCATCTACGGTCACGCCTTCGATGGGAATTAATTCTTTATCGGACATCAACAACGAGCCGTTTTTTCCTAACGTCAAGGCCACATCACACGCCTGCTGATGGATATACTGAGCACATTCAACGATATCGGTTTTCCCGGTCAGACTTCTGGCTTCGTCGAGATTGCAGAACAACAGGTCGATCGAATTCTCGATCAACTCCCAAAAATGTTCACGATAATGCTGAATCAAAAAAGGGTCGGAGACGGTGAACGCCACACGAACACCGTTTTTCTTCGCAAGTTCAATCGCCTTCAATGCCGCAGCTTTCGTTGAATCACCCGTGAAAAGATAACCCTCGACGTAAACGTATTTGGCCTTCTTTATCTCTGCTTCGCTGATATCGTCGGGTGAGAGCGTCGCCGACACGCCCAGACAGGTGAGCATCGTCCGTTGGGCGTCGGGGGTGATCAACACAACGCAGGTTCCGGTCGACTCCTTTGCCGGGGGTACTTCTATTCCGACTCCGATCTTCCGCATGTCCGCGAGAAAAAAATCGCCCAATTCATCGCTGCCGACCTTGCCGGCGTAGGCAACGCGACCTCGAAAATCAGCGATACCCATCATGGTGTTGGCGGCCGAGCCTCCGGGACACCGGGTGATCTCTTGCCCAGACAGCTTCGATAAGACCTGCGATTGCACGGCTTCGTCCACCAGCGTCATGATTCCTTTCGAAAAGTCGAGCTCCCTCAGGATTTCATCCGACACAGACGCCTGAATATCGACCAGAGCATTTCCAACTCCGTAAACATCATAGGACATGAATTCGACCACCTTCCTTCGGGGCTTGAATGACTGATTTCAACAATTTATGGGTTTATAGTAACACTCGATCCCTGATCAAGCCAGCATTGCAATTCCATGCGACGTGACTACGATACGAGTGTGATGAAAATCGATGTTAGCGACTCACTCGATTGTTCACTCGCACTCATGGAACGATCCGTTTCCCGACATTCAGAGGAACACCATCGAATCGCAGCATTCTCGGCGATGTGGCATTCGAAGAATTGATCTCGTTAGAGAAAGATACACTATGACTCAATCTACCGGCACCGAATCTTCGTCTGATGCCACATATGATTACGATTCCAGTCTGCCCCCCATCGGTGGCGATTCGGCTTCGCATCCCGTGGGAACCACTCCCGGGAGTTTTGCGTTGCGACAACAGATCGCCCCTGGCATCAACGGCCGACTGACATTTTCATCTCCCGACACGCCGGGTATGCCGGTACCTTCGGAAAAAACCGCGTGGGATTTCCTGCCAGAGGAGTGGTCGACCGAAGATCTTGGCTCGACGACCGACGCTTCAAGTGTGCCCCCCGTGGAACACCATGCTCAACAGTATTTATTTCAGCAGGGGGACGGTTCATGGCGGCGCGTCAGTGTTCCTCTTGGTTTTGAGCCCATCACTCAACTTGAATCGGCCCGATTGGGAATTATCACTCCTGAAATGCGCCGTGTTGCTCAGCGCGAACCGCATCTCACTCCGGAACAGGTACGCGATGAAGTTGCCGCCGGACGAATGATCATTCCTGCCAACAAAGTCCATTTGGGTTACCAGCTCGATCCCATGTGCATCGGCAGAGCGTCGCTGACGAAGATCAACGCAAATATGGGGGCCTCGCCGGTCTCATCCGGAACCGAAGACGAACTTGAAAAACTCCGCTGGGCCGAAAAATGGGGTGCCGATACTGTGATGGACTTGTCCACGGGTGGCAATATCGACGCTTGCCGTGACGCGATTCTCAGGCATAGCACGGTCCCCATCGGTACGGTGCCGATTTATTCGATGATCATCGGCCGCAAGATTGAAGAACTCGATCATGCTTCGATTCTGCAGATGTTAGAACATCAGGCGAAGCAAGGGGTCGATTACTTTACGATTCACGCGGGGGTGCTTCGAAATCATCTTCCATTCATCAAAAAACGTTTGATCGGTATCGTGAGCCGTGGGGGTTCGCTGCTCGCGAAGTGGATGCTGACACACGGCCGTGAAAACCCGATGTACGAACTCTGGGAACAAATCTGTCAGATTATGCGGCAGTATGATGTCAGCTTTTCAATCGGCGACGGACTTCGTCCCGGTGGATTGGCCGACGCTACCGATCGCGCTCAACTTGCCGAACTTGAAACGCTCGGCGAACTGACCGAACGGGCCTGGCGGCAGGGGGTGCAGGTAATGATCGAAGGTCCGGGGCATGTCTCGTTCGATCAGATCGAGTATAATATGAAGCTCGAACGGCAGCTCTGTCATGGTGCTCCGTTTTACGTCCTCGGACCGCTCGTGACCGACATGTTCCCCGGATATGACCACATCACCAGTTGCATCGGCGCTACCGCGGCGGCATATCACGGAGCAAGCATGCTCTGTTACGTCACCCCGAAAGAACATCTCGGCCTGCCGAAGAAGGACGACGTCAAACAGGGTTGCGTCGCCTACAAAATCGCAGCACACGCCGCCGACGTGGCGCTCGGTATCCCCGGCACGCGAGACCGCGACGACGAATTGACGAAAGCCCGTGCCGCATTGAACTGGGAGAAACACTTCGAGTTGAGTTTCGATCCCGATCTCGCTCGTGCTCTGCATGATGAAGACCTCGATGTCGATACCGATTTTTGTGCGATGTGCGGTCACGATTGGTGCAGTGTCCGCATTTCCAAAGAAATCGTCGAGTTTTCCTCGGGCAAAGAAGAAAAGTACGCCTGGCAGAATGCCAAAGTTACGCAAGCACTTTCACCGGAACAACAATCGATTCTTGAACATCGTGGCGTGCTCGATCCGGAAGAAATCCATCGTCTCGCAAGCAAAACCCGCAAGACAATGGGGGCCGATGCCAGCAAAGCTTCCTGTCATAGCGATTTCACACCAGATGAAATCGCACAGAAACTTCAGCGTGAACGAGAAGTGCCGCTGGTCCCGCTTGGTACGACTTCACCAACGCCCGATCAGTAACCGTCGAGCTGCGACATGTCTCACATCGATCTGATCTCGACAACTTCGGGAATGACCGCGGCGCGGCAACTGTCAAAATCTCTCATTCAGCACAACAAGAAACTGGTGCTGACCGAAAGCTGTACCGGTGGACTGGTTGCGTCGTGGCTGACGAAGATCCCCGGTATCTCGGCACACTTCTGCGGTTCGGCAGTCGTCTACCGCAATGAAACCAAACATACCTGGCTGGACGTTCCGCGAAAAATTCTGATTCGTCCTGGTCCGGTCAGCCAGATCGTTGCGAAAGCAATGGCTCGAGGTGTGTTAATTGCAACACCAGAAGCCGACGTCGCCGCATCGATTACCGGTCACTTCGGCCCCGACGCCCCGCGCCAACAGGACGGTCTGTTTTTCATCGGTATCGCCTCAAGAAACACAAATACCCCGCGCGTAGTTGTTCACCGATTTCGCTTTCCCCTGCCGATGCATGAGTTGACTCCATTGAAAGTCCGCCGACAGCGACAGCACCAAGCCGGTCGAATCGTCTGCCAGTTGCTTGCGGATCACCTGCAACCCTGATCGACTTTGTTTTTGACAACCTTGTAGACGCGACGTATGTTTGAAATACCCTTTTTTCTGTACTCGTCAATCCGCAGATCATACAGCCTGTACACGCCGCGAGTGGTGAATAGAATGTCGCGCAATCATTGCAAAATGTCTGACATATCCGTCGTGGTTCTGCAATGGTGTCATATCTATCTTTGGGGGCCTTTTGTGCTCGGTCAGTTGATGTCTGTCTCGTTTTGATTCGGTGAAATCCACAAACGACGATTGATCTGCCAATCGATGTTTTATTACCGTCCAGCCCTCGAAACGAACATGACATCCTGTTGTCACTCGAATCGAATAAAACGATTGTCGCGCAATGAGTGAATCCTTCATTTTTTTCGGTTGGCAATGGGACAACGTTCACGGAGAACATAAAGATGTACCGTCGAGTTGATGTTCTAATCGATTCGCTGTTTGGTTACTGGCAGACGGCAACATTGGACGATTACGCCGCTGCAATCTTGTCGATTGTTATCACCGCCTGGTTTTGGGGCCGGATCCATCGACGTTGATTCGTATTACTTATTGCGAATTCAAACACAACAGGTGAAATCACAGTTCGTCTGTGGTCAATCGCACACAACGCGATATACGACAACAGAACCGGATTGATGCACTGGTGTCAGCACGCCGGGAACCAGGCGATCTCGCTCGGCTTCGAACGCCGTTAACGCCTCTGGAGGAACATGTCCCGTCACGATCGCATTGTAACGCAACGACCCTTCATTGACGAAAACATAGCTGTAACCTCGTTCGCACAAATAAGCCCTCACGTGCTCGGGAGTAGAACGCTCATCTGACCAGAGTCGGGACCACGTCGTACGCAACGGATCGATCGTCACCTTTCGTTGCAATCGATAGATTCGTGCGTCCCAACACATGAGAATGTGGGAGTCTCCTGGCGTTTCGCGATTGATCCAATCGAGCGAATCGTGAAATCCGTGTGCGATATGTCTCAATAGCGGGCTATCGTCATTCATACCGATGAGATATTTTACAAGCAGCGGCGTACGCAACAGTCGTGCAGGCATTATCAGCACGAACAATGTCGAAAAGAACAGCAAACCTGGAAAGAACACCGTCAGTCGATAACGCGATTCGCATTCCGAAAACAGATAGGCCACGCCAATGCTCCACAGCGGAAATATGGGAAACAAATACCTCGGCATGGCAACCACCGAAAACGACAACACATAATAGGCACATCCCCACAACACACAGCCGGCAACAAATGAATGCTTCCTCAACACGAACAAGCCTGGCAACAGCAGAAACAGATAATGTGGAAAATGCCCCGGTGGGCCGTCGAGCCGATTCGGATTAATAAACATCAATCCGAATTCATAAGCCATCGTCATCGGTCCCGGCCACGTACGCGTCTGATGGGAAGGCCCGTAATCCGATGGTGTCAGTGACTCAATCTGTACTGGAGGTTCGTTCGCAGAACTCATCGCCGGATAGAGTGGATTACCGAACGTCTGCCAATTTTTGATCCACCATGGGGATGTAATCGTCAGCGCGATACACCCGATTGAAATTAGCGACAAAAGAGTACGTGCCGTTCTCAGTGAGGGCGTTCTGAAAATCGAAACCCCAATCCACAACGCGAGAATCGGCCAAGCAAACAGACCCTGATATTTGACTCCCGCCGCACTACCAATCAAAATGCCCACAGCAAGTATCGACGAAAATGTCCATGTTTCGCGGGCACGAATAATCGGCGTGAGAATCGCGACGGCAGCCAGTAATAACAGTCCGACCGTCGGTTCCGTCCGCGCTGTCGTCGCTACGGCGGTCACTAGTGCTCCCGACCAGTAAATTAACGGCGTCCACAAACCGGTGCGGGGACCGACCCACCGCGCTGCATAGCCACCGGCAAGCAGCGACGTCGCTACGGTGCATAACCACATCCATAACGCGGGAACCGTATCAAGGTGCCACTGCAATGGAATCGCATACCACAAATACGCCTGACCTGAGAGATTGTGAAATTCGTTTTCAAATGAAACAGCAAGCCCATGATGATCGAGAAAAAATTGTGCATTCGGTAAATGATACATCTCCGAATCCCAGTCCCACACCGGACCAGCGGCCCAACCGCACGCTGAAGCAATCAGCAACAGCGTCATCGATGCTGCCACCCAACGGTATCGCTTGCGCGCGTAAAGCCTCATGCGCCGCTGGATTTGAAACTGCTTTAGCGCGGTCCATCCATTCGCAGAACCATCACAACCACATCCCCACCATAAGTAGGCCATCACCAGGAATGGAACAATTACCTCAAAACGAAACGCATGCACGGCAGCTAGCAATAACAAAGCTAATGTGATCGTGCTCCAGCCGAGGGCGAACGCCAATCCCAATTGTTCGAGGCGATGGCCGCGACTCCATCCACTCTGGACCACGATCCTTAATCCGAGTCCCAGAACCGTCACCGTCAAAGCGATGATGAGAGATACCGACGCTAACCGCTCGGCGAGACGATGTCCCCAACCGTCATCGACCAGCCACATGATCGCTCCGGGGACGGATAACATCAGTGTTGCAAAGACTTTTGTGCGTAGGGCTACGGCGCCATCCGTCAGATCATGCCGTGAGAATGAAGGATACGCTTTGACGGCGTGGCGAATATCCTTATCAAACGCCGTCATGAGTCTGAAACCCTCTCTGCTGTTGCAACGAATAACGGAGAGACTCAACGAGATATTTCACCGTCGAGAGAATCCTCCTCAGGAACGCTCGGCGACGGTGGTGATGTCTCAAGTATCTCGACCGGTACTGCTACGCGGCTATCGCCTGGGCGCGGATTGAAAAACGATACCATTTCCATACCGGGCGGTGTTAAGAGTACAAGATAGAGCGACGGTGCAAGAAACATCCATATCGCACACTTAGTCCGTCGGCTGACACGTTCGGCATCGTCGCGTAACTCGGCGGCAAGTTTTACGCGAATGGTACACGCCGTTTCGAGAAACCATTGGACTTGCTGATCTGACGACTCCGGCCACGGAGAGGACTGATAACGAGCCACTTCGTTCCCAAATGGAGAATCAATAAACGGCAATTCCGATGAATTCAATACAAATGCGGCAAGAGCAGGGTCGTGAGGTTCGATCGATCGTGCCACTTGGCGCATCATTTCGATCTGGGGACCGGCACCGAACCAACGTATCGCCAGCCATTCCAGCAGTTCGGCCCATGTGCGACTGACGAGGGGGATTGTTTCTGTTCGGTGGCGGGAGTTGAGCCACAATCCGAGCCCGGCTGTCAGCGTCGCAATCGAGAGTCCGATCATGACACCAAGCCACGATCGTGATACCGAAGTCAACGACCACATCACTCCCCCCGCGAGTGAACCACAGCCGACGACGATCAGAATCGTCGTCAGTTTACCATGTGACTCGTCGTTTGAAGTCCAGCCAATGGAATTCGAACTTCGGCGCATTCCGCCAGAAGAATGTTCTATCGATTGAATAAGTTCAGGCAAGCCGATACCGAAGCATCCCGCCTGCTCAATTGCCGTCGCCGAAATCGAAGTGTTCGATTTCAATGTCTTGAAAGTTTCTTCAAACGTCCGTGATCGCAGCGTCATTTTGCGGGCCACCACCAACAGTCCGAACGCAATCGCGATGAAGCCTCCAAACCAGATTAAGGTATCTTGAATTAGATTGTTCATGAAAACCTTTTTGAGTCGACACAATGTACAATAAAGACCGTCAATTCAATTCACTATGGCCTTGCCAGATACGGAGAATGTGCCTCTGTCGATTCCAAAGTGAAATCAACCAGAATCCACCGACGGCATAAAGAACGATTGCTCCGATCAGCAATACCTGACCGACGACGTGGTGCTGCAGATTATTTTGATACCAGGGTGAAAACATCAGCAGCAGAACGGCAATAAAAGGTACAAGCACAAAGACCGTAACGGATGTCGTCTGCATTGAAGACATCCTCGCTTTGATCTCAGCAGAAACGACCGCAGAATGTCGATTGAGGTATTCGAGGCGAGTCAGCAACTGGTGAATGCGATCAGGACTAGTCGGATTCACTTCCATCAGCGTCGATAGATAATTCAACTCAAATCCATCATCGAGCAACGCTAACGCTTCAGGAACAGGCATCCCTGCGATGATGTGATCGCGACACTGAGAGAACAATTCATTTTCAGGACTCGGCCCCATGTCGGCAACAACTCCCAATGCCGTTGGCAAATCGGCTCCTCCCTTCAACGATTGTACGAGCAATGCAACCATCTCAGAAAACTGATTCCGCGAGATTTGGTGTTGATGTGTACGCCTTCGACCTGACACCAATTGAACAAATCCGAAAATCAGTATACTGGCCAGCAAACCGGCCCCTATCCAGATGAGATCATGCGACATTACACAACACCTCGGCTGTATGAGTGATAGACGTCATGGAGGAAAACAGGTGTGGTTACATCGGCAATGTGACTACAAGCAGTTTCATAACCCTCTGGACGGCGGATCTCTCCGGGTCATTTGGACGATCATTCCGTCGCCAACCGGGTTATGAAAACATTTCTAGAACAAGCACGCAACGTAGCCACGATCGTAACCGAGGATAGCCATCGGATGAAGACCAACTCCGCTATTCGGCGAAAAAGAGAGCGGGAAGAGGTAACGCGCGAACTATTCTAACTGGGCCAGCGAACTGGCCTGGAAATAGCGGTCCCCCAGCGGAAAGGCAAACACACTCAACCAATCGGGCACAGGCTTGCCATTGCCATTGGTGAATTTGACGCAGACGGTCACGCGGACTTCGCTGTCGGCAAGAGCCGCAAGTGCGGGACCGAAGGGAGTGAAGGGAGTGAACGTGATCCCTGTATCATTCGGACTCGGTCTGGTTTCTGAAACATCACCCGCACCCGCTTCGCGTTGAACCACCGCATCGCCACCGCTTGTTGCCTGTACGCCATGGATCGCCAGAAATTCATTCACCTTGCTGGTAACGGCGTCAATATTGCCACCGTTGGCGGCCACCTTAACGCCAGCGATAGCAGACGACGTCACCGTCTGCTGAACTGCCATGATGATCGCAAATTCGAGGGCTCCCACAGTCGCAACAATCAGCACGGGAATCGCCACGAGTGCTTCAAGCGTCTCTACACCACGGCGAGTCCTCGGCAACCATCGGTGGACTTGTCTTCCCAAGCCGCGGGTCGCAATAGCGTCAGTGCTGTGACGAAGGCGTCTCATTAAGGTATCCGAAAGGAGGTGTGCTTGCGAACGTCTCGTTCAAATACTCACTGAATTTAGAAAAAAGAGAACCCTTGCGCAACCCCTGTTAACCAACGGATACACCGTTGTCGCAATAGGTTATCATTTCCTTAACGCCTCCTGCTGAATCGAAATTCTTTGCAGTGGGCATTGGAAATTCTGTTACTTACACGTAATGCAGTCTCAGGGTTTAGAGCCGATGATCTATTTCATGACCGATGGGATGGCGATAGAGCGGAGATGACTTCCGACGCCGACCGGGTCACGAAACGAGTTCTAGAAATTCAAGGCATTGATGGCGTTTGCCAAATCATTCAGCTCATTGACCAGAGCACCGCGTAACGTTGCCAATCCTACAATGACACCGATACCGACCAATGTCACGAGTAGCAGGTATTCGACGAACACCGCCCCTCGAATTCGGTTTCGCAGTCGTTGCGAAGTTGCTTGCAGCTTCTTCAGCACAGTCGAGTTCCTTTTATCAGAGTCTATTCGAACGAATTGACGTTACGATTTCTTTGGTAGAGCCAATAGCACGCATTTCGTGTGCCGAAACTGATTTCGGGCGGTTTGAACCCGGCGAATTGCCGTGTCACCCGGCAATTGTCTCCATGTGAAACATGTAAGTGTTAACGGGCGGATACGACCGCGAAATCGGGCGATAGGTGACGAATCTGAGCCGCACCGGGAAAGCGATCCCAAACGGGAGGGGTCGCAACGGCATGGTGTTCCGACTGAAGAGCTCGATCGATAATCGCGGTAAACTTCGGCAGCTTGCGCAGATAGAGCGAAACCTGTTGATCCTGATAGAGGGAAACCCAATCCTCTCTCTGATCCAGATAGGCACACGGCCCGCGAACAGTCGAAATCAGGGCAATTTCCGTCTGATAGTCATCGAGAATTGGTGTCTTTTCTGGCATCAGTACGTGTGCAATTTGAAATTCGATAAACTCCCGCTCTAACTGGGCCGGATAGACAGTACGGTACCGACCATCAAACGCAATTTTCGTTTCCGGATAAAGGTGCCAGATTACGAACTGAGCCCAGCCATAATCGGTCACGAGATTTCCCTTGATCCCGAGTTCCTGGATCAGATGAATCGCTTTGAGAGGCACTCCGGGGACGTCTCCACTGGTTTCAACGGCGATATCCCAAGGTCTCATGCCGCATTGCCACATGCGAATTGAACCGGAAACCTGCACTCCGATAAGAATCAACACGCCACAGGCAACAGCCGCCACACGCACTGCACGCCGTCGCTCACCGGCCCATTGTCGGTGGAGAATGCCGAAACAGCGTCTCAATCCATCGGTCATGGGCGCCGGAAACAGAATCATGATCGTAATGGCCAACAACGCCGTATGCCGAATATGACTGATCGCTTCGTAACAAACGACCGCTGTCACGACGAGGTCAATCCATTTCCAACGACTGTATCCAAGCCCGGCAAGTGCCAACAACAAATAAGGAGCATAATAAACGGCCGACTGCTGAGCAGCCCACAACGGCTGCCATTCGCGGACGAACTGTTCGGTTCCTAAGTGGTACCACAACATTTGATGCATCGTGAGACCGTACGGGTTGAGCAACGTCGCCACACTCGATATCGCAAAAACCGTCAACATACGAATGGGAGGTAACCCCTCATATTCTAGCGACTTAAGCCTAAAGGACTTTATACAGGCAGCAGCAAGGAAGAGCCCCTGCATTGCGACACCAGCGAGAAAGCCTCCATGGAGATTGACCCAGAACATCATAATGAAGGGGAGCAGCCAAATTCGCCACGACTTCTGATCCCACTCCGATCGCAGAATCGCCAGAGTGAGAGCGAACATGCCGTATGTTGCTAATTGGGGGCGGATGAATACCACAAACTGAGATAAGGTTTCCGCATTGAACAACAACAATACCGCCGCAGCGGCGACGCTCGCTTGGGCCCGGCGGAACATCCATGCTGCTGTTGCAAAGACCAGAATAACCCAGAAATTTCTCCACCACCAAAGCCCGGTGTTCCCGAGGTGGGTCCAGAGCCACCCCATCTGGTATTCCGTCAACCATTCATGATTCACCCAGGTGGCATCCGGAACGGTGTACGAAAAAGGATCATTTTTCTCGGTGAGCACCCCCTGCTCAATCGAACGCATACCGTACAAGGTATGCCCCCACAAATCGGGATCAGCGATCGTTAACCCACAGCAAAACAGGACAGATGTCCCCCACAACAGCAGCAGGTACCTCTTCCGTTCCGAAACCGACATGACCCAATCGCAATTTTGCGACACGGCATTTCGAAGGGAAGGATCGGTGACCGGCAAAAAGTGAATCTGTTCTGGCTCTGCCATAAAGAAAATCATTCCTTCCACAAATTGAAGTGGCGTTTACTTTTTGCCACGTACGTGGTTATTGCGTAACGTGTTGTGGCAAAAAACCAACTGTTAAGTCCTGTTTCAGGTCTTGAACATCCCTAAAGGCAAACGCTGTGCCGGAGCCCTGCAAGCGTTGGGATGCAGAAACCAGGACGTTCAGAATCGCACGCCCCCCATCCCGCGATTCCTCCACCGCTTGGCACGAATTCTGCTACCCATACGATTGGGAGATTGCGTATCGAATCAAGCAAAGGGTTAAGACCCCGGAACTGGAACGACAGGAAGACGTCGGAATGAATGGAACGATTCATCCCGCGACCACAGGTCGCCGGATACCTACCCGAAGCAGCAGGGCCGCAAATGCTCGTTCTTCAACAGGCGAGAGACGAGGCGTAATCGTTCTTGAATTGATTGTCACTTTGCCTGCTCTTCTGATTCTCGCACTCGCGGTGATCGAGTTTGGACTGATTCAACATGGCCAGAAACATGTCGCCTCGGCGAGTGCCTTCGGCGCCAAGATCGCTGCCGAGACCGCAGGACTGAATACCGCGAACACGGCAGCAAACCGGGCCGCGATCGAAACGTCGATCAACACGCAATTTGACGTCGCCGGGTATGGCAACGTGACCGGCATCACTCTCCGCCATAACGTAGGAGGTGGCGGTGTCGATTCTTCGGGAAATTGTCCCGACCCCGTTACGCCGGCCCTGCCGTCAAACTCGGTGCGAGTCACCGTCTGTGTCGAGTTCACCGAATTGTCACCCGACCTGCTTGGCTCGTTCGGGTTTTCACTGGGAAACCGGATCGCGGTGTTCACGACGACGTATCCTTATGAACTGTAAGACCCGAATCAATAGCTCGCCACGTTCGATCAAGCGACGTCATCTGATACTAAAAACCGTCAGGGAATAGTGGAATGCAAGTCGGCCGACGCGTAATCAATTCTCAGGAAATCACGAGAGGCAAAACACACACCCGTCGCGGCATCGCCGCAATGTGGGTATTGCTGACCGTTCCTCTGTTGTTGACCGCTTTTGTGGTGATGTTCAACGCAGGGAATCTGTGGTTGGCATCGTACGAAGCACAGAAAGCGTATGAAGCTGGTGCGCTCGCGGCAGTACAGCAATGGGGAGAAAACCCCAATAATGCTGCCAATCGGTTGATCGCTAGAAATCGTGGTGTGGACCTTGCGCAGGCAAATACCGCGATGGGGAATGCGATTGCTATTCCCGACAATAACGATGGCACGAACGACGTCAATGACAACGACAGTCCCGATGGTTTCATCGTTTTGGGAACCTTGCGATCTGCCGTAGGAGGTTATGAATTCAATTCCGATCTAGAGCCTGTTATGCACTTTGGATGGCGATTTTCGAGAGTAGGAGTCCGAGGAAGGCAAGCCAGTG
>JAQCEJ010000155.1 GCA_027618475.1 Planctomycetota bacterium
GATGTTAAAATGCGATCCATTGCGAGCCTGGAGTGTCTCCCGGCTCAACCCATATGGGAAATGTCGGTTTGTAATCTAACCTTGAAGTGCCGTCGATTCTTTAGCGAACTGAGAAACAATCGACGATCAGGTTAAAAGTCTCCGAGTACTTCTCCTCCCGATCTCGTTCCCAAGGCGCGCCAAATACCCAAGTCTATACTCTCACTCACAGATCGAGCCGAGCCGTCCATTAACAGGGTCTGGACCATTCCTTCGTGTGAGCTACGAGCCGTGAGTGCTGCATAGGTCACTCGCGTCGCGTGAGTTCCTTCTCTCCATGAAACCAGATCGATGTCGTAAATGACCCCGGAAATATCATGCGTGACGTTGCTGTTGGGAGTAAACGTCGTCGTGATGCCGCTTTGCTGACACAATCCATCGGCCCATTCCGTCTGGCCGGTGTTATGCTGCGTGGTCGATCCGATGCAACAACCGTCACCGGTGAGGGCAGTGGCGAAGTTGGGAGTCGCCGGCGGAGTCGTACCGGGATCGATCGTTGTATTTCGAACATAAGGGGTATAGGCCTTCACCTCCGCTGCGCATAATGTATTACTCATTCCATCCGAAAAAACAGCGGTGCTGAAGTTGCTATTGGGGTGAAATGCTCCATCTCCTCCCGTACCGTTGTTCGGATCCCATATTTTCCACGTGCCGAAATTGACGCCGTAATTTGCGGGATAATCGCGTGCTTGACCACTGCTCGGGCCGGATGTGAAGACTCGCACCACGTCATTGACTTCGCTGGGACAAAGGTATGTCGGTACACGAGTGATCGCCACATTAAGTTGCGCGGAGTAAGCAAGATCCCAGTTAATCAAATTTTGAAGATTTGTTTGCTCCAAGTAGGGTAGAATTCGAGCCCGAAACGACCATTGCCCTCCAACCGTGGTTGTCACCCCCGGTACGACGCAGTAGCTCGGTGGGAACCGCGTAAACGTGTCGAGATAGTTGTGAAGGGCCAACCCGATCTGCTTGAGGTTGTTTTTGCACTGCGTTCGGCGGGCGGCCTCGCGCGCCTGCTGCACGGCGGGAAGGAGTAATGAAATCAGCACGGCAATGATCGCGATGACGACCAGCAGTTCAATTAATGTAAATCCGCGGCGAAGCGGCGATTTCGAGGGCAAATGATTCATCGGCAGTACCTTTCATCTCTATCAGCCCGTTAAAAATTGGGTGGCACTGCCGGCTTGTCCGGCAGTGCGGTTGTGATGCATCGGAAAAACACGGGTGGACAAGTCACCCGTGGCACACACATTTTGATCATCCCTCATGTTCAACGGGCTGCTCTCATCGGAAATTGTAGCCTATGCTACAATTGAGGAAATGTAGCATAGGCTACAATATCATTCAAGGGGCGTGGTGGCAGGAATTTTCCAATTTTGGAATAATCAGAAACGTCCGGCCCGACACGATTTCGCACGACGCGTTTGAATCGGTGATGCCGGCAGGAGTGGACATGGCTAAAGCCAAACCGAATCGCACGACAAGGTCGACATCCTCAGCCGGTGGGCAGAAATCCAATACGAATCAGCACGTTCGCACGCGGCGCGACCATGCGACCGAACTCGCCGAAGATTACGTCGAAGCGATCGACGATCTGTTGCAAGCGCAAGAGATCTGCCGGGTCACCGATCTCGCGACCCGCTTTGCCGTCAGTCATGTGACCGTCAACCGGACGGTCGCCCGGCTGCAACGGGACGGCTGGGTGACGACGCAGCCGTACGGACCGGTCGAACTGACCGAAGCGGGACGAATGCTCGCCCGCGCCTCGCGGCAACGGCACGAAATCGTTCTTAAATTCCTCATCAAGCTGGGCATCCGCGAGCAGACAGCGAACGTCGACGCCGAGGGAATCGAACACCACGTCAGTGAAGAAACCTTACGCGCGATGCAACGCTTTGTGGAACGAGCGCGATAAAGGGGGAGAAAGTCCGAATGAAGTATCCGTCATTCGTGGGTTCAGCGAAAACGGATCGAGATTCCTGTGCCGGTGAAGAAATCGTCTGCCGCTTCGTTCAGACCGAGACCCGCGCGGATATCCCATTGCACATCATCGGTGATCAGATAAGTGAAACCGGCGTTACCGTAGTGTTCGACGCGGGCGGTGTCGGCTCCGTTGGGAAAGAACGCAAACCACTCGGTATAAGCACCCAGTTTTTCTGTTAAACCGAAACCGACAGTCCACGATTGGGCGAACTCGATATACGCCTGGCCGGTATCGTCGACAGCACGGTTGAACTGCGTGCTGCCTGCTGTCGATAGATTGTCGTTGATGTCCCAGCCGTACAACCAGTTGAGCCCGGCGAGCGTTTCGTCATTACTGAATTGGCTATGACCGGTGGGAATTGTCATCTGCGGAACGAGAGCCATCTCAGGCAACCAACCACGTTGTTCGGTGAGGGCGACTTTGAATCCAAGATAAATATCTTCTGCCCCGGAGGTGGAACTTCGGGGCGCTCCGATGGTGACGTGCTCCGATACCGGGAAGATGGCAAGACGGAATTCGAGCCAATCATCCAAAATACCATATCGAAAGAGTGGTTCACCATACGAATGTCCCTGCGTACGCGTCCCCGCTGATGTGTCCTGCGTAAAAGTGTATCCCATTTCGATCTGCAGGACACCGCGACCAACTGAGGAGCTTGCTTCGGTGAAGTCGGGGCGGTCGGTAACGATTGGTTCGACCTCGTCATCGTCCGATTCGACGTCTGGTTCGTCGCCAAACGACCATTGGAACAATGTTTTATGCCGAGCGGGGGCTCCCTGATAACGCTCGACGTCGGCACGGGGGGGAGCCAGCGTCAGTTCATCATCTGCTGACGGAAGCGAGATCAAGTGTAAGCCGGATGGGGTTCGCTCATCGGCGTATGCATCGCCCGTAACGCATAGCTCTAGCGTACCGACTGCGAGCAGTGCGAAAATGTGAAGATACGCCGACATCACACCTCCAATTGTCGTTCTCGTGTATAAATCAACAGTGTGGGGGGACGTTGGGCGCATTTTCCCTTACCTTCATTAATATCGGTACAATCATCCCAATCCTCCACCGCAAATACGTACATTCAAAATTAAAAATTTTGTAACTATTTAGCCGACTGAAGTCATCGACGAGCCACGAAGAAGAATGACCGCAAAAAAACGCATAAGTCGCACAAAAGAGATGTTCACTCTCTGCGATCTCAGCGATCTCTGCGTTTCAAATCTTCTGCTTTTGAAATTCATGGAAACGCAGAGATCGCGGAGAATCGCAGAGTTCAGACAAGATCGGGTTTCATCTGCTCAGTCATTTTCTCGGTGTCTCTGTGGTAAAAAATGCCTTTTCTTCTGGGCGGCTCAACGCCTGTGCGTGAAACAATCGTCTGACCAATCCGAGTACACTGCATTCGGCTAAAATGTTACAAAATTTTGAATTCCCAAAAAAACAGGACGTGATGCCAACGAAAACTAGACCCTCTCCGAAAATCTTCCAACGGAAAGATGGCGCTTTGCCGTAATAATTCACAGCCGTACCTTTCACATCCCGATTCCGGGAATGTCTCCGACACCTCACTTCCAGGAGACCGAACATGTCGACGTCCCCCTCTGCGCCTGAAACGCCGCGTTCCGACGATTCTTCACCCTCACCGACGCCTGTGGCGAACCCTTCGTTTTTACGATACGTGTATAATCACAATCCGTTTTACGTGATCTCGGCCTTCCTGATGATTTACGCCGTGCGGTCGGGTTACGGCAAACTCGAGATCGGCAGTATCAACACGTGGATTATGATGGGCGTGCTCGCGACGTACACGCTGCTTCTGTCGGGAATTGTCGTGCTGATCGTGCGTAAGGGAAAGGTCTGGGAAGATGCACGTTCGATTCTCGTGCTGTTGCAGTTCTTGTTTTTTGCGGTCTCTGTCAGCGCCGATGATCTGTTTAATACATCGGTCTCGTATGCAGCAGGAACGGGGCTGTTATTCGGCGGTTTTCTGTTTTCGGCATTGGTCTCGGAAGCCGTGCTGAAAGGAGCCGGCATTCGTCTGGCGTTGGGTTATCGCATTCCGTATCACGTCATGCTGGCACTGTTTTATTTTGCCCCCTGGTGGTACGCGCCGGAGATCCATCCCCGCGACCCGGTAGTGCTCGAATGGTCGCTGTTGGCGTTTCCGGCCCTCGCTGCCATGCTGATGCTGGCGCTTATTCCCGCGATTCGCGGCGGCGAACGTTACAACGCCGATAACGGCACGCCGTGGCCCTGGCCGTGGTTTCCGGGAATTGGTTTCGGCGTCTTTGCAGCAATTGTGGCGTTTCGATCGTATGCACTGTGCATGACGTTCGGTCCGACGGGGCCGATCTGGCGACAGAGTAGTTCGGGGCTGTCGATTAACTTCGACACAATCTGGGGACCGTATTTTCTAGTACCGCTGGCATTGGCGTGTCTTGCATTGCTGGTTGAAATCGGTCTCGTGACCCGGAATAAAAACTTGCTGCGCGGCGTGATGCTCGCTGCGCCGGCGCTGCTGATTCTGGCTCTGCTTCAGACGAACGGTGGTGTTCAGCATCGTTTTATGCTGACGGTGATGCATGCGCTCGGGTCGCCTCTCTGGTTGACGGCGTGGAGCCTCTTCGGCTTTTATGCCGTGGCGTGGTATCGACGCATTCCTTTAGCGGGGGCGGGAGCTGTGACGATGATTTTACTTCTCTCGGTTGTCGGGCCGTCGACCATCAGCGGGAGAACGATGACGGCTCCACAACCGTGGCTGTTCGCCGTCGTCGGCTCGGTTCTGATCGTTCGCGGTATCGTCAAACGGTCGTCATTCGCCTGCAGCATGGGAGCGGTCGTCGCCGTGTATGGGGTCTGGTACGTCTTGCCGCAAACGGCGTTCGCGGGATATCGCAACACGATCGGTTTTCATACGCTGTGGTTGGCGTGGCTGGCGATCGGGCTGACAATGCGCGATGAATTTGCAAACCTCATTCGTGCGGCAACGGCGCTGGCGATACCGATATCTGCATTGGCAGCGCTCGTCGGATCGGCATCTGCGGAGATACCGCTGACTTGGCGCGTAACCTACGTCGGTGGGTTCGCCATTGTGTCGCTCGTTATTGCCCGAATATGGCGTGACAGATGGTTTTTTACCGCGTTTTCGATACTGTTGTTATTCGGGTTGTATGGTGGAGCTGCAGTCGCTTTCCGCAGCGCGGCAACAGTGGTGAACCGCGCGACTCTGACGGCATCTCTGTGGAGCCTGGCAGCGCTCATCATTGCCTTTATGATCAGCGCGCATAAAGCGAACTGGCTGCCGATGCGCGTCGCGCTGCCGCCGCAGCCGAAGGACGACGATCCCCCTTCGATTGCCGAATGATCAAGGCGCAATGAGTGTTTGCGGAACGGGATGTTCGATACGACCGGCGTCGCGTTGTCCGGTCCCTTTTCTGCCGTAATCACCCAGATCGGCACGTCCCTTCTCGGCATACGCCATCAATCGTTGCACGACGTCGGGGTGTTCGTCGGCTACGTTGCGGGTCGATCCGATATCGTCCACAACGTTAAACAGCAGAGGTTTGTCGGAATGGCCTTTCGTGAAATGAGGATGATAGATCAATCGATCGAGCGGCACGAAGTGCTTCCAGGGACCGCTCCGAACGGCCTGCAATTGATCCTGGTAGTAATAATAGAACACCTCGTATGGTGTCGTGGTATTCGCGTCGCCCCATAGCAATGGTCGAATGTCGTAGCCGTCGAGATGCCGTTCGGTCGGAAGATCTGCACCGGCCAGATTCGCAAAGGTCGGCATAATGTCGAGTGTGGTGGCGAGTTCTTCGCATACCGTTCCTGCAGGGATTCTCCCCGGCCACCAGCAGATCGTCGGGACGCGAAACCCTCCTTCCGCCGTGCTGTAACCGCGACCGAAGAGCGGGCGATTGCTTCCGCGACTGAGATCGTTTTCATCTGTTGCAATGGGAGCACCGTTATCCGACGTCCAGATCACGAGCGTCTGGTCGTCGATTCCAAGTTCCACCAGCTTGTCGAGAATCTCTCCCGTCGACCAGTCGAGTTCTTCGATGGAATCGCCCCACGGACCGTTCTTGCTTTTTCCTTTGAACGCCGGGCTGGCAAACGGCGCACTTGTACTCCCCGGCATACATTGTGGGAAATAGATAAAGAAAGGCTGGTCGCGATGCGTTTCGATAAATTCAAGAGCCCGTTCGGTGCACCGTTTTGTGAGCAGATCCCGGTCGGTCGGAGCCTCGATCACCTTTTCGTCGACCATTAACGGTAATGGCGGCCAGTGTTCGCCGTCGAGTTTCTCGCGGGACTTGTCGCCAAGATTCCGTCCGACGTCGTCGGTCATATCGTCGCTGTAGGGTATGCCGAAGAAACTGTCGAATCCCTGCCGCGTCGGCAGAAACAGCGGCTGATCGCCGAGATGCCATTTCCCGATAATCGTCGTGGCATAGCCGCGAGTTTTCAGGACTTCAGCGATCGTGACTTCATCGGGGTTTAATCCATAGGGTGATATCGGTCGCAACACCTGACCGTCGCGCGGATTGAGGTGCATGCCGATGCGCTGCGAATAACAACCCGTCATCAGGCTCGACCGCGACGGCGTGCAGACGCCCGACGTCACGCAAAAATGGGTGAACTTTCGCCCTTCGTTTGCCATCCGGTTCAAGTGGGGCGTGCGATGCAGCGTCGAACCGAACGGTTCGATATCGCCGTAACCGAGGTTGTCGCAGTAAATGAAAATCAAATTGGGGGGACGAGTATCGTCGGCGGCGGACAGCCGAAGATTCGACGCGCATAACGCGAGCATGACGAGGCCGATCATCATCCGATGCATAAAATCTTCCCCATGTACTGATTCAGTTCGCGGAAATCATAACATCGGCGAGAGTAAAGAAATGTCTTGGGATGGTCAACCACTGCCGCAGAATTGGCGAAACAGAGGCACGAGAAATGTCGATGCGTTTGAGTCAGACCGTGATTGCCAGAATCGGTCGTGCTCTGTAGACTTTCCCGGAAACCTGCCGCTTGACGCCCTGGCACTCCCCCCGAATGATCGCTCCGCCATGAAGACCTACCATCTCGACGACAATATATTGAAGTACGCCCGCGCCGATTTTGTTCGCGTGAAACAGTCGAGCAACATCGGGGAGGCCATGCATGAAATTCGCACGACGCAGTTGCCGGGACGGATCGTCTATTTCTACGTCGTCGATGACGACAACGTTCTTCAAGGTGTCCTTCCCACGCGCCGTTTGTTGATGAGCAAACCCGATGTCCTTGTCCGCGACGTAATGCTGACGAATGTGATTTCGGTTCCGTCGACCGCGACACTGGCCGATGCCTGCGACCTTTTTATGCTGCACCGGCTGCTCGGTCTTCCTGTGACTGATGAGGAGAACAAAATCGTCGGAGTCGTCGACGTTGAAGTGTATACCGACGAAATGTCTGATCTGGTTCGAAAGGAAGAAAGTGACGATTTCTTTCAACTGATCGGCGTGCGGCTTGCCGAGATTCGGAAGGCATCGATTCCCGTGGTTGTCAAGAATCGATTTCCCTGGTTGCTGTGCAACGTCGCGGGGGGATTGATCGCCGCCGTGATCGCCGGATTTTTCCAGGAGATACTCGATCGGGTCGTGGCGCTGGCGTTGTTCGTTCCCGTCGTTCTCGCGCTGGCAGAAAGTGTAAGCATTCAGTCGTTGACATTAACATTGCAGGCGCATCACGGGCATCAACCGGTTAACATCATAGCCGAGTTGGCATCGCTGTTTCGCGAACTTCCCGTCGGTTTACTGCTTGGGATTGGCTGTGCTGTGCTGGTCGGAATCGCCGCCTGGACCTGGAAGGGGGATGCCCCGGTCGCGGCCGTGTTGCTCTTGAGCATTTCGCTTTCGGTAACAACGGCAACGCTTCTGGGGATGCTGGTTCCGGTGGCATTACGGATGTTGCAGACCGATCCTCGCATCGCGTCCGGGCCAATCACTCTCGCCCTGACCGATATCTCGACGCTCTTGTTCTATCTCGGATTAGCGACGACAATGCTGTGATCGTTCATTATTCGGAGAGAACCCGTTTCACCACGCGCTCAGCGACGGTATATACCTTCGGACGGCTCGCAAGAACTCCGTGCCTCGAGGGATACTGCGGTTTATCGCGACAGAACTTGAGAAATGCATCTCGATGACAGAATTTCTTCTCGATGAACACCAGACCTGGTTGCCGGCATCCGAGCAACTTCCCGACATTCCCGGCGGGTGGCGACAACAGGAGATCACCATTGCCGATAAGCGGCTGCAACTGACGTTGCCCGCAGTTCCCGATGCCTTTCTCGAAGACCGCCGCGTGCTCGAAGAGAACCGGCGAGACGATTACATGCCGTATTGGGCGTATCTCTGGCCTGCCTCGTTGAAGATGGCGGCGTTCATTTACCACCAGGAGTTGAACCGAAGCGACCGGCGAACACCCGTCCTCGAATTCGGTTGCGGCGTCGGACTCGTGGGTCTTGGCGTTCTCGCCGCCGGAGGCGAAGCGATTTTTAGCGATTACCGGGCCGAACCGGTGCAGGTCGCGATGATCAACGCCCGCAACAATGGTTTTGACGCTTGCCGTGGTCTGGTGCACGATTGGCGCGACCCGTCGCCGCTGCACTGCGAGCGAATTGTTGCCTGTGAAGTGTTGTACGAGCAGCGGCATCACCAGCCGATTGTTGATTTCCTCATTCAGATTCTGACCGACACCGGCGTCTGTTGGATCGGCGACCCCGGTCGAGAAAAATCGCGTTCGTTTGTCGCGCTGGCAACCGAGAAAGGTCTCAACGTCGATGTGTTGAACGAGAAAGGAGAACGCCAGACCGAATTCGGACACGGTGCCTTTCAGATTCTTCAGATCGGCAAACGCCGTCCGGCATGAAAATCAGTCGGGATCGATCACCGAACTTACTCGGTTACGACCTTTACAATTTTCTTCTTTCCGCAGCCGATAATCATGCCATGCGTGACGGCGATCATCTCATGCGGATCGGTGTGTCGTTCGCCGCGTTCGTTGATCCAGACCCCCCCTTGCGTAATCATGCGACGCGCATCGCTGTTCGTTGCGGTCAGTTTCAACTCCTTCGAGATAAGATTTACCAGCGAGACCGGCTCGGAAAGTTTCACACTGATCTCTTCGATGTCGTCGGGCATCTCTTTTTGAGAGATTTCGCGCTCCCATTGCTCGACGGCGGCGGTCGCCTCGTCGTCGCTGGAATACTCACCGATGATCGCGCTCGCCAGCTTCTGCTTCGCCGTTTTGGGGTGTCCGGCGAGAATCTCGTTGACTTCATCGAGGGGGACTTCGGTTAAGAGTTCAAAGTACATGCGCAAACAGGCATCGGGGAGCTGCATGAATTTCTTCATCATTTCATACGGCGATTCGGCGATACCGATGTAGTTTCCGAGACTCTTACCCATGCGGCGGACGCCGTCGAGTCCGACGAGAATCGGCGACATCACACCGATCTGTTCGGCGAGTTTCTGATCGCGCTGCATGTCGCGAGCGAGCATAAAGCTGTAGAGCTGTTCGGTCCCGCCGAGTTCGATATCGGACTTGATAACGACCGAGTCCCATGCCTGCATGACGGGATACAGGCATTCGTGCAACGAGATCGCCGTTTCCGACGCCATCCGTTTCGAAAAATCGTCGCGCGTGAGCAACTGGGCGACGGTCACCTTGCTGCACAACTCAAGCATTTCTGCGAAATTCATGTTCGCGAACCAGTCGCCGTTGCGATGGACCTCGGCTTTCGAGAGATCGATCACTTTGCCCAGTTGTTCGAGGTATTTCTCGGCGTTGGCTTCGACTTTTTCGACAGTGAGTCGAGCCCGCGTCTGATCGCGGCCGCTTGGATCGCCGACGAGCGCAGTGTAATTGCCGATGATGATGACGGCCTGGTGCCCGAGTTCTTGAAATTGCCGCATCTTCCGCATGGGGACGGTGTGCCCGAGATGCAGGTCGATTCCCGTAGGATCGATGCCGTACTTAATGCGCAAAGGGACGCCGGTGTCGCGGCTTTTCTGCAATTTGCCGGCGAGTTCCTGCTCGGGAACGATTTTTTCAACTCCGCGGCGGATCACTTCGAGTTGCTGTTCGACGGGGGGAAACGACATAAATCAATCGGCTTTCTGACGACAGTAACGGTCAAGGCAACGTTGCACGGAGATTAGCACGACACGTGATTGCTTGCCAGTGAATCGCGGGGAAGGGGCAGGGGGATCGGGTTTAACACAATGGGTCGGGTG